>JBMOIB010000008.1:0-45225 GCA_049317545.1 Caulobacterales bacterium
GATCGGCCGGAACCCGCAGACCGGCGAGCCGGTGAAGATCAAGGCGTCGAAGAAGCTCGCGTTCCGTCAATCGACGACGATGCGCGATTCCTTGAAGAAATAAGGCCTCCCTCGAGGCGATTGCGCGCGGCGGCCGCCCCCACGGCCGCCGCGTTGCGTTTGGGGCATATGATCCGGACACGGAACACCCGGTGCGGCCTCCACACGACGATTCCCACCGGCGCCTGAAACTGCGGTACACTGCGGCGCACCTTGGAAGAGCCGCCATGTCCAGCTCGATCGGCCTGTCGCCGGAAGTCATCGCCTATCTCGCTGCGGTCAACCCGCCCGAACATCCCTCGCTTGCGCGGTGCCGCGCCGAGACGGCGTCGCTCGGGCGTGTGGCGCGTATGCAGATCAGCGCCGAACAGGGCGCGCTCATGCAGGTGCTGGCGCGGCTCATCGGCGCGCGGCGCGCTGTGGAGGTCGGCGTCTTTACGGGTTATTCCGCGCTCGCCACCGCCCTGGCGATGAAGGCTGCGCACGGCTCAGACGCGTATCTGCTGGCCTGCGACGTTTCGGAAGAATGGACGGCCAAGGGCCGCGCCTATTGGGTCGAGGCTGGCGTCGCCGACGTGATCGACCTGCAGATCCGTCCGGCCATCGAGACGCTGGACGCGCGCCTCAAGGCCGGCGAGGGCGGGTCATACGATCTGGCCTTCATCGACGCCGACAAGACGAGCTACCCGGCCTATTACGAGGCCTGCCTCACGCTCCTGCGGCCGAACGGGCTCATGCTGTTCGACAATGTGTTGTGGAGCGGTGCGGTGGCTGACCCCGCCGATCAGACGCCGGATACGGTGGCCCTGCGCGCCATCGCGCAAATGGCGCGGTCCGATGCGCGCGTCGATGCGGTGATGACCGGCGTCGGGGATGGCCTTTTGATCTGCCGTAAAGTCTAGGCCCCGGCCGGGCGCAGGATCAGCACGCCGGCGAGCGCGAACGCCGCCAGGAAGAGCGTGGCGCCGACGATCACGCCGACGCGCGCCCAGCCGACGCGCAAGAGATCGCCGAGCTCGGTCTTGGCGCCAAGGGCCGAGATCGCGATCGCCAGGCACCAGAACGATCCGCCCTCGAGGCCTGCGCGCACGGGCTTGGGCACCAGACCCATCGAATTGGCGGCGACCAGCGCCGCGAATGCGACGAGGAATATCGGCAGGAGCGGCGGCCGTGGGCCGGCGTCTGCGCGCGTGCGGCGGAAGGCCAGCGAGATCAGGACGACCGCCGGCAAGAGCAACGCCACGCGCAGGAGCTTGACGATCACGGCGGTGTCGCCGGTCTCCTGCGATACTGCATAGCCGGCGCCGACGACCTGGGCGACATCGTGGATCGTTGCGCCGATCAGGATGCCCGTAGAGCGGGGGTCGAGGTGAAGCGCGGCGAACGCCACCGGGTAAAGGACCATCGCGATCGTCGACAGCGCCGTTACGCCGACGACCGTAAGGATCGTGTCGCGCTCGTGGGTCGCCGACTTCGGGATCACCGCAGCGATCGCCAGCGCTGCGGAGGCGCCGCAGATCGCCACTGCGCCGCCCATGAGCACGCCGAGCGGGTCGCCGAGCTTGAGCGCCCGCGCTGCCCCCCAGCCCACGAGTATCGTGCAGGCGACCGCCACAACGACCAGCCCCACGGTCGCGACGCCGAGCGACTGGACCTGGTCGAGCGTGATGCGGGCGCCGAGCAGCGCGACTCCGACGCGGAGCACGGCGCGCCCGGCGAAATCGATTCCGGGCTTCAGCGTCTTCTCGCGCGACGCGAAATTCACCGCCATGCCCAGCAGAAGAGCGAACAACAGGACCGGCGCGGTGAAATGTTCGGAAAGCCATTTGGCGGCGATCGCCACAATCGACGCGATCGCGAGGCCGGGGGCGTAGAGCGCGGCGCGCGCGCGAATGGACAGGCGGGCCTGGGCTGGCGTCTCGACTTCGCCGAGGCCCTCAAGGGAGTCCCAGGACCGGTCGCGCAGCGTATCGAGATCCATCTCCGACCCTTTTGCCGGACCGGTCCGCCGGCGAGGAGCGACCGATCGATCGTGAAGTTATTCTCATCGATGCCGTGAGAAATTCGGCTTAGGAGCCTGAGGGCGCGGCGTCTAGCGTTTGGCGATGTTGTGGTCTCCCCCCGAGGCGCCGTTCGATGCCGCGCGGCGCGGCAAGTTCGATCTCGTGAGGCGTCGCCTCGCGCAGGCGGCCACGTATCAGCGCGCAGCGCTCGCCACGAGCCTTCAGGCCGAGGATCAGGTCTTGACGCATCTGATCGCGGAGGCGGGGCTCACGGTCGAGATTTTCGCACTCGAGACCGGGCGGCTGCATGCCGAAACTCTGGCCGCGATGGCGGCGACCGAGGCGCGCTATGGCTTGGCGATCGAGCGCGTGCGCCCTGACCCAGCCGCGGTGGCGGCCTATGTGAAATCCGATGGCGAGAACGGCTTTTACGACGCGCTCGACTCGCGCTTGCGCTGCTGCGCGATCCGTAAGGTCGAGCCGCTGAAGAGAGCCCTGGCGGGGCGGGGCGCTTGGATCACGGGACAGCGTCGCGAGCAGGCCCAGGGCCGCCAGAGCCTCGCCTTCGAGGAGCACGACGAGGCTCACGGCCTCGCCAAGTTCAATCCCCTGGCCGATTGGTCGCTGGCGGACGTCTGGGCGGCCGTGCGGGCGTTTGATATCCCGGTGAACCCGCTCGCGGCCCGCGGCTACCCCTCGATCGGGTGCGAACCCTGCACGCGCGCGATCCGGACGGGTGAGGACGTCCGCGCCGGACGCTGGTGGTGGGAATCCAGCGCGTCTAAAGAGTGCGGGCTGCATGTCGCGCCCGCGGGAGCCCCCGCTTGAGGACCAACGCCTTGGCCATCGATCGCCCCGAGGTCGATCCCCTGTCGCACCTGGACTGGCTCGAATCCGAGGCCATCCACATTCTGCGCGAGATCGCCGGCGAATGTGAAAAACCGGCCCTGCTGTTCTCCGGCGGCAAGGATTCGGCTGTCGTGCTGCGTCTGGCGGAGAAGGCGTTCCGCCCTGCGGCGTTGCCGTTCCCGCTGTTGCACGTGGATACCGGCCACAATTTTCCAGAAGTGATCGCCTACCGTGATCGCCGGGTCGCCGAGACCGGCGAGCGCTTGATCGTTGCGGCGGTCGAGGATTCGATCGCGCGCGGCACGGTCGTGGTGCGCTCCGTGACGGACTCGCGCAATGCGGCGCAGGCCGTGACGTTGCTCGAAGCGGTGGCTGAACACGGCTTCGACGCGCTGATCGGCGGCGCCCGCCGCGACGAGGAGAAGGCGCGCGCCAAGGAGCGGATCGTCTCGTTCCGCGACGCCTTCGGCCAATGGGATCCAAAGGCCCAGCGCCCTGAACTGTGGAGCCTCTACAACACCGAACTCAATCGGGGAGAGCACCTGCGCGCGTTCCCGATCTCGAATTGGACCGAAGCCGACGTCTGGGCCTACATCGCGCGCGAGAACATTCCGCTTCCGGAGATCTATTTGACCCACCCGCGCGACGTCGTGCGTCGCGGCGGGCTTCTGGCGCCCGTCACCGACCTGACGCCGGCGCGCCCCGGCGACCGCGTCGAGCGCCTCAACGTCCGCTTCCGGACGGTCGGCGACGTGACCTGCACCTGCCCGGTCGAAAGCACGGCCGCCACGCCGCTCGAAATCCTCGCCGAGACGCAACGTGCTACGCTCTCCGAGCGCGGCGCGACGCGCATGGACGACCAAACCTCGGAGGCCTCGATGGAGCGGCGCAAACGCGAGGGCTATTTCTGATGGCGCTCGGCGAGGATCCGGTCCGCGCGGCGGGAGACCGCCCTGGCGGCGTATTGCGTTTCGTCACAGCCGGCAGCGTCGACGACGGCAAGAGCACGCTCATCGGTCGTCTGCTGCTCGATTCCAAGGCGCTGCTGAGCGACCAGGCCGAGGCGATCGCGCGCTCGCGTCACGCCCGCGCCGACGCCGGTGAGCTTGATCTGGCGCTTGCCGTCGATGGCCTGGAGGCCGAGCGCGAGCAGGGCATCACGATCGACGTCGCCTATCGCTATTTCTCGACCCCGCGGCGCAGCTTCATCATCGCCGACGCGCCGGGGCACGAACAATACACGCGCAACATGGTCACCGGCGCATCGACGGCGGATCTTGTCGTCGTGCTGGTCGACGCTTATCGCGCCCGCTCCGGTCAGCTCCTCGCGCAGACCCGGCGCCACGCCGCGATCGCCGCCCTGATGGGCCTCGACATCATGTTCGCGGTCAACAAGATCGACCTGGTCGACTTCAGCGAGGCGACGTTTGCGGCGATTTCAGCTAGCATCGATCGGCTTTCGCGCGCGCTCGGCGTCTCTGCGCGCATCATTCCGATCGCCGCGAAGGCGGGCGACAATATCGTCGATCGCTCCGAGCGACTCGGCTGGTGGAAGGGGCCGACGCTGCTTGAGGCGCTCGAGGCTGCGCCGCTGCGCGCTGCGCGCGCCGCCGCCGCGCTTCGCTTTCCCGTGCAGCGCGTCGTGCGCGTCGGCGGTTCAACCAAAGAGGCGTTCCGCGGCTATGCGGGGCGCGTGGACTCGGGGCTGATCGCGGTCGGCGACGAGATCGAGGTCGCCGCGTCCGGCGCGCGCGCAATAATCGCCGGCATCTCCACCTTCGACGGCCCGCGCGCATTCGCCGGCGCCGGACGATCCGTGACGATTACACTCGACCGCGAAATCGACGCCTCGCGCGGCGACACGTTCGGGCCGGTCGGGCTGCGCGCGCAGACGAGCACGCACCTCGTGGCCGACGTCTGCTGGCTCTCCGATGCGCCCTGGGCCAAGGGCCGACGCTACATTCTGAAGCAAGGCGCTCTGCGGACCGGCGCGGTCGTCACCGACATCCTGTTCCGGCGCGATCCGGCGGCCGATCTGCAGGAAGTGGAAAGCCCGGGCGCGCTCGTGATGAACGACCTCGCGCGCGTGCGCTTCACCACTCAGAAGCCGATCCTCGCCGACGCCTACGCCGACCTGCCTGCGACCGGCGGCGCCATTTTGATCGATCCGTTCTCGCACCAGACGGCCGCGGCGCTCTTCCTGCGCGGCGCCGTTCCCGACGAAAGCGCTTCGGAATGGTCGATCTGATCCGCCCAACTCCCGCGCCGGCGCTTTAGCGCGATGGCGACGACTGCTCCCATCGTTCGCAGGGGCTTTGTGCAGCCGAGCGTGCTGCCCGGGTTCGGCCTGACCTTCGGGCTGACGATGGCGTGGCTGTCGATCATCGTGCTTGTGCCGCTGATCGCTCTGATCATCCGCCCCTGGGAAATGGGGCTTGATCGCTTCCTCGAACTCGCCGCGCGCCCGCGCGTCGTCGCGGCGCTCAGCCTCAGTTTCGGAACGGCGGCGTTGGCGGCGGCGATCAATCTCGTGTTCGGATCGATCATCGCCTGGGTGCTGGTGCGCAGCGACTTCCCCGGCAAGAAGATCGTCGACGCGCTCGTCGATCTGCCGTTCGCTTTGCCGACGGCCGTGGCCGGCATCGCGCTCGCCGCATTGTACGCGCCAAACGGCTGGATCGGCGCGCTGCTGGCGCCGTTGGGGATCAAGGTGGCGTACACGCCGCTCGGCATTCTCGTGGCGCTCACCTTCATCGGGCTGCCCTTTATCGTGCGCACGGTTCAGCCCGTGCTCGAAGACCTCGATCCGGACGTGGAGGAGGCTGCCGCCACGCTCGGGGCCTCGCGCCTGCAAACCCTCGTTCGTGTAATTGCGCCTGCGCTCGCGCCTGCGCTTCTCACCGGCTACGCGCTCGCGTTCGCGCGCGGGGTGGGCGAATACGGCTCGGTGATCTTCATTGCCGGCAACATTCCGCAGGTGTCGGAAATCGCGCCCCTTTTGATCGTGATCCGCCTGGACGAGTTCGACTATGCTGGCGCGGCGGCAATCGGCGTCATGATGCTGGCGGCCTCGTTCTTGGTCTTGCTCGCGCTCAACCTCACGCAACGCTGGGCGCGCCGCGCCACCGGGGCGGAGGCGTGAGCGCGCGGACGGACGGCGCCCGGCTGCGCCGCGATCCGCTCCCGGTTCGGATCGTGCTCATCACGCTGGCGCTCGCCTACCTCGGCCTGTTCATCGGCCTGCCGCTCGCGGCGGTGTTCGCCGAAGCGCTGCGCGAGGGCTTTGGCCCTTACCTCGACGCGCTCGCGGATCCCGATGCGCTTGCGGCCATGCGCCTGACGCTGCTCGTCGCCGCCATCGCCGTGCCGGTGAACGTCGTGTTCGGCGTGTGCGCGGCCTGGGCGATCGCCAAGTTCGATTTCGTCGGCAAGAGCCTGCTCGTCACGCTGATCGATCTGCCGTTCTCCGTCTCGCCGGTGGTGTCGGGGCTCGTCTACGTGCTGCTGTACGGGGCCCATGGATGGTTCGGCCCGTTGCTCGACGCTTGGGGGATCAAGATCATCTTTTCGGTCACGGGCCTCGTGCTCGCGACGATGTTCGTGACGTTTCCGTTCGTCGCGCGCGAGTTGATCCCTTTGATGCAGGCGCAGGGCCGCGACGAGGAGGAGGCGGCGCTGACGCTCGGCGCAAGCGGCTGGCAGACCTTCTGGCGCGTGACGTTGCCCAACATCCGCTGGGCGCTCTTGTATGGCGTGCTGCTCTGCAATGCGCGTGCGATGGGCGAGTTCGGGGCGGTGTCGGTCGTGTCGGGCCACATTCGCGGGCTGACCAATACGATGCCGCTGCACGTCGAAATTCTCTATAACGAGTATGCGTTCGTCGCAGCCTTCGCCGTCGCCTCACTGCTTGCGGCCTTGGCGCTCGTGACCCTCGTCGTGAAGGCGCTGCTGGAATGGCGGTTCCGCGACGAT
The DNA here is from genome assembly GCA_049317545.1 of Caulobacterales bacterium. Taxonomy (GTDB): domain Bacteria; phylum Pseudomonadota; class Alphaproteobacteria; order Caulobacterales; family Aquidulcibacteraceae; genus REEB506. The sequence continues at coordinate 6,864 of JBMOIB010000008.1, forward strand.
CTCGCCGCCGTGCGCCGGCATTGACGGAGCCGACATGAGCCTCGAGATCGCCGCCGTCAGCAAATGGTTCGGGACGTTCGCCGCGCTCGAGGACGTCAATCTCGTCGGCCGCGAGGGCGAGTTTCTGGCGCTTCTGGGTCCGTCCGGGTCCGGAAAGACGACGCTTCTGCGCATACTGGCTGGCCTTGAACGGCCCGACACGGGGACCGTGCGCTTCAAAGGCGAGGACCTCGCCGGCAAATCGACGCGTGAGCGCAAGGCCGGCTTCGTCTTCCAGCACTACGCGCTGTTCCGCCACATGAACGTCGCGCGCAACATCGCCTTCGGGCTCGAGGTGCGGCGCGGCCGCGAGCGGCTGCCCAAGAAGGAAATCGACGCGCGCGTCGAGCGGCTGCTGGCCCTCGTCCAGCTGGATTCGCTCGGCGGCCGTTACCCCGCGCAATTGTCCGGCGGCCAGCGGCAGCGCGTGGCGCTCGCCCGCGCGCTCGCCATCGAACCGAAGATGCTGCTGCTCGACGAGCCGTTCGGCGCGCTCGACGCTAAGGTCCGGCGGGAACTGCGCCGCTGGCTCCGCGGCCTGCATGCCGAGATGGGTCTCACTACCATCTTCGTCACGCACGATCAGGAGGAGGCGCTCGACCTCGCCGATCGCGTCGTCGTGATGAGCCAGGGCCGGATCGAGCAGGTCGGCGCACCGTCAGAGGTCTACGCCCGACCGGCCAATGCCTTCGTCTACGATTTCATGGGCGGCGCCAATCGGCTGCCCTGTGAGGTGAAGGGCGGCATGGTGCTGTTCGCTGGCCACGCGCTCGCCGCCGGCGAGGATGCTCCGGGTCCGGATCGCGCGACCATAGCCTTCGCGCGCGCCCACGACATTCGCATCGCGCCTGCGGGCCAGCCGGGCCTGGCCGCCACGGTGCTCGCCGTGTTCCCGGCCGGCGGCCTGCCGCGCGTTGAGTGCAGACTGGAGGACGGGCAGGTCGTCGAGGCGGCGGTTCGCGCTTCAGACCCCTGGCCGGCGGTCGGCGCGCGCGTTACGCTCCAGCCGGAGCGGGTGCGGCTGTTCGGGTGACCGCGCTCAGCGCGTAGGGACGGGGCGTTCGCCGCGATAATCGTAGAAGCCGCGGTTTGTTTTGCGGCCGAGCCATCCGGCCTCGACATATTTCACCAGCAGCGGGCAGGGCCGGTACTTGGTGTCGGCGAGGCCCTCGTTGAGCACCTGCATGATCGACAAGCAGGTGTCGAGACCGATGAAGTCGGCGAGCTCGAGCGGGCCCATCGGATGGTTAGCGCCGAGCCGCATGGCCTTGTCGATCGCTTCGACCGAGCCGACGCCCTCATAGAGCGTGTAGACCGCCTCGTTGATCATCGGGATCAGGACGCGGTTGACGATGAAGGCCGGGAAGTCCTCGGCGTTGGCGATCGTCTTTCCGAGGCTTTCCACGAACCGGATCGAGGTGTCGTAGGTTTCCTGGCTGGTCGCGAGCCCGCGGATGAGCTCGACGAGCTTCATGACCGGCACGGGGTTCATGAAGTGCACGCCGATGAAGCGGTCCGGACGGTCGGTCCGCGCGGCGAGCCGGGTGATCGAAATCGACGACGTGTTCGAGGCCAGCATGGCGTCCGCGCGCAGGATCGGGCGCAGGTCGAGGAAGATCTGGTTCTTAACCTCTTCCTTCTCGGTGGCGCTTTCGATCGCCAGATCGACGCCCTCGAAGCGGTTCAAGGTCGCGGCCTTGCCGATCCGGCTGACGGCGCCCATCATTTGATCGTGGTTGATGGCGCCGCGCGTGACTTGGCGGCTCATGTTGCGCTGGATCGTCTCGATCGCCGCGTCGATCCGCGTCTCGTCCTTGTCGTGGAGCAGGACGTCGTAGCCGGCCAAAGCGCAGACATGCGCGATGCCGTTGCCCATTTGGCCAGCGCCGATCACGCCGACGGTTCGAATTTCGTTGTTAGCTGCCACGTTCGCGGATCCTCAGAGAACCCTGATCATAGCGCGGTCGCGGCGGTCCGCACGAATTTTTGTGCAGTGCAGCGGGGGGATGCGACGATGGGTTCCGGCCGGACAGCGACGCTGCGCCATCCGGCCGAACGCCGATCAGCCGAGCACTTTCTTGAGTTCGGCCTCGAGTTCAGGGACCGCCACCTTGTAATCGGCGACCAGGCCGTAATCCGAGATCTGAAAGATCGGCGCGTCCTCGTCCTTGTTCAGGGCGACGATGACCTTGGAATCCTTCATCCCGGCGAGGTGCTGGATCGCGCCGGAAATGCCGACGGCGATGTACAGCTCCGGCGCCACGACCTTGCCGGTCTGGCCGACCTGATAGTCGTTCGGGGCGTAGCCGGCGTCGACCGCCGCGCGCGAGGCGCCGACAGCAGCGCCCAGGAGGTCGGCGAGCGGCTCGATCACCTTCTTGAATTCTTCGGCCGATCCAAGCGCGCGACCGCCCGAAACGACGCGCTTGGCGCCGGCGAGCTCAGGACGATCGGACTTGGCGATTTCCTCGCCGACGAAAGCGGACTTTCCGGCGCCGGGCGCAGCGATCGTTTCGACCGCGGCGGAACCGCCGTCGCCGGCCGGCTTGAAGGCGGTGGGTTGGACGGTGGCGACAATCTTGGAATCGCTGGATTCGACCGTCAGCATGGCGTTGCCGGCGTAGATCGTGCGTACGAACGTCTTTGGACCAAGCACGTCGATGACGCCCGAAACCTGCATCACGTCGAGCTTGGCGGCGATCCGCGGCGCGACGTTCTTGCCCGAGGTGTCCGCCGCGAAAAAGACCGCGTCATACTGGGCCGCGAGCGGCGCGATTAGCGCTTCCATCGGCTCGGCGAGCTGCTTGCCGAGCGTCGCGCCATCGGCGTGCAGCACTTTGCGCACGCCGGCGATCTTGGCCGCCGCCTGGGCCGCCACGCCGGCGTTCTCGCCGGCGACCAGCACATCCACGTCTCCGCCGAGCTTGGCGGCCGCGGCCACCACCTTCGCGGTGGCTTCCTTCAAGGACGCGTTGTCGTGCGTCGCAATGACCAGCGCCGCCATCAGAGGACCCCCGCTTCGTTCTTCAGTTTATCGACGAGTTCTTGGACCGTTTTCACCTTCATGCCGCCTTGACGCTTCGGCGGCTCGGTGACCTTCACGACCTTCAGCCGCGGCGTGACGTCGACGCCGAAATCCGCTGGGGCCTTCACGTCGATCGGCTTCTTCTTGGCCTTCATGATGTTCGGCAGCGAGGCGTAGCGCGGCTCGTTGAGGCGCAGGTCCGTCGTGATGATGGCGGGCAGATCGAGCGCGACGGTCTGCAGGCCGCCGTCGACTTCGCGCGTCACGTTCACTTTGGAGCCGTCGAATTCGACCTTCGACGCGAACGTGCCCTGCGGCCAACCGAGGAGAGCGGCGAGCATCTGGCCGGTCTGGTTGCTGTCGTCGTCGATCGCCTGCTTGCCGAGGATCACGACCTGCGGCTGCTCGGCGTCGACCACGGCCTTCAGGATCTTGGCGACCGCCAGCGGCTCAACCTCGTGATCGACTTTCACCAGGATGCCGCGGTCGGCGCCCATGGCGAGCGCGGTGCGGATCGTCTCTTGCGCCTGTTCTGGCCCAATCGAGACCGCGACGATCTCAGTCACCGCGCCAGCCTTATAATGGCTGCCCGGGACGTTCGGTTGACCTTCCTTGTGCCGGATCGCCTCTTCGATGGCGATCTCGCAGAAGGGGTTCATCGACATCTTGAGATTGGTGAGATCGACCCCGGTCTGGTCAGCTTTGACTTTGACCTTGAGGTTATAGTCGAGCACCCGTTTTACGGGCACGAGCACCTTCATGGGATCCTCACGATTGGTTTTGAGCCGTTTACACGGCCATCTGGCTCAAAAAGCGCGGTCCGCAAACTACCTGCGACGTTTCGCCTCCGTCAACGCATGGTTGCGCCGCGCCGGCAAGCTGCAGTCAGCGCCTCGTCAAATCCGGCTAAAGTGCGGATAAGGAACGGCTTCAAGCAGACGGGGGGAGCGGATGCGCCGGCTTTGGATCGCGATGGCCATGTGGCTCTGCCTGGGCGCCGCGGCGGCGGCGGCCGATCCGTGTGCGCCGACGTCAGCGAAGCCGACGGAGCGGCCCGCCCGGGTGAAGGTCGGCGTCTATGTGAACGACATCCACTCAGTGGATCTCCAACGCCACGCCTTCTCGGCCGACTTCTACGTCTGGTTCCGCTGGAAAGACCCGGCCCTCAATCCCGTGTGCACGTTCGAACTCATGAACGTCATCGAGCAGGATCAATTGCGCCGCGCGCCAGTCTACGCAAAGCCGCTCAAGCAACCGGACGGCTCGCGGTATCAACTCGCTCGGATTCAGGGCGTTTTCTCAAGCAAGTTCTCGTTGGCGCGCTATCCGTTCGACGATCAGGTCCTACACATCGACATCGAAGACAGCGACATGGGCTCGGACGAACTCATCTTCGAGCCCGATTCCGTGGCCGCAAACCCCGAACTGACCTTGCCCGGGTATCGGATCGGCGCCGCCCGTCTGGAAGTCGGCGACAAGCCCTACACTACGGCCTTCGGCGATCTCGCGGAGAGCAGCGTCGGATCCTATTCGCGCGTCATCGTCGGGGTGCCGATCCTGCGACCGTGGATTTCCGGCGCGGTGAAGAAGTTTCTGCCGATTGCGTTGATCATTCTGTGCGCCGCCAGCGCGCTGCTGCTCGCGGCGCGCCACATCGATGCGCAGATCGGGCTGACGATCACGGCGCTGCTGGCGCTGGTGGCTCAGCAATTCGCAATGTCCACCGACCTACCCGAGGTCGGCTATCTGCTGATGCTCGATCAGATCTACATCGCCTCGTACGGCTTCATTCTGGCGCTGATCGCGATCGTGGTGCTGCGCTCGAGGAGCGCGGATCGCAACGAAGGGCCGGCCCGGACCGTGCGCGGGGTCGGCGCGCTGACGATCATGTTGAGCATCTATTCCGTGGCGGTTTCGGCCGTGGTCTGGGCCAATCTGTGGGCCGCCCCGGCTGGAAAGTAGGCGCAGCCGCGCTCAGCGCCCCGCCGCCGGGACCCACAAAACCTCGCCGCCGCCGGCGAGGTTCACGAAGCGGCTGGCGACGAACAACAGGTCGGACAGGCGGTTGAGATAGTGCAGCGCCGCGGGAGAAACGTTCTCGCCGGGCGCAACGCCCAGTTCCGCGACCCGGCGTTCGGCGCGACGGCAGATCGTGCGCGCCATGTGCAGATGGGCCGCGATCGGTTCGCCGGCTGGCAGGACGAAAGACTTCAGCGGCGGCAGATCTTCGTTAAGCATGTCGATCTCGCGCTCCAGGCGCTCGACCTGGCTCGGCTGAATCCGTAGCGCCTCGAACGGCAAGGGCTCTGCCCGCTCTGGTGTGGCGAGGTCCGCGCCGAGGTCGAAAAGATCGTTCTGGATGCGGGCGAGCATCGGATCGAGCAGCGCGTGCGTCGTCGTGTGCAGACGGACCACGCCGATGGCGGCGTTCAACTCGTCCACTCCGCCATAGGCTTCGACGCGCAGGCCGAATTTGTCGACCTCTTCGCCGGTCGCGAGACGGGTGCGGCCGCCGTCGCCGGCGCGGGTGTAGATTTTGTCGAGCTGGACCATGGTCAGCCTTTCGCCATGTGTTGCGACCACCAGAGCGCGCCGAGCAGCACCATGACAGCGGCGAATTGCGCCACGATGCGCAGGCGCATCATGCGGTTCGACCAGGACCGGCCGAAGTCGCCGCCGCGGAACATGGCGTAGATGCCGAAGAGGAGAACGACGAACACCAGCCCGAGGGCGAGGGGTATGGCGAATTGAAAGGCAGTCTGCATGCGAACTGACATAGGGCGCCGTGACGCGCCCGGCTACAGCACCCGCGCCTTGCGTCCCCGCGCCGCGGCGCCTAAACCCCTGACGCTCATTCGGAGTTTCGCGTGTCCGCAGCCCCACCTGCTCGCCGTTTCGATCGCCCACTGGACCATTCGCGGGATGAACCCCGCGAGCGCCCAACCTCGGTGCGTGAAGCGCAAAAAGCCGAGACCCGTGGTCGCGTCGTCGAAGCCGCCCGCACCTTGTTCGCTTCGCGCGGCTATGCCGAAGCCACGATCCGCGACATCGCCCGCCTCGCCGGCGTCGCGCCCGGCAGCGTGTTCACCACGTTCGCCAGCAAGGCGGAGTTGCTTCAGGAGATCGTGTTCTCACGGTATGCCGAGCTGTTCGCGCAGATCGGGCGGGCCATTGAAATCGACGCTTCAACGATCGATCGACTCGCGGCGTTCTCCACGGCGGCTTATCGCAACGAGTTCCAGGAATTGCGGCTGCTCTCGGAAAACATCGGCGCGTCCTGGACCTGGTCCGTCGAGGCCGATCTCGCCAATCGGGAACGCCTGACCCCATTCTTCGCGACCATCGCGCGCGTGCTCAAAGAGGGCGCCGCGCGCGGCGAACTCGCCGCCAACACGCCGATCGAGACCGTCGCCGACATGGTTTTCTCCTGCTACCTGCGCAATTTCCGCCGCGCGCTGTTCGACGACTGGACGGCGGATCAATGCGGCGCCTACCTCGCCGAGCAGATGCGGATCATTCTCGACGGCTGCCGCCCGCGTTAGCGCGCAAATCCTGCGAATCCGCTAGACTTGGCGGATGATCGAGAATTCCGGAATATTCCTCCTGCTGGCCTGCGCCGCAGCTGGCGCTGCACTCTGGGCTTGGACGCGCGCAACGAAGTTCGAAGCCGAACTCGCCGCCGCGACCGCCCGGCTCGAGAATTTGACCGCGGTCCAGCACGAGCGCGACGCCGCTCTGGCGGCCCGCGAGGCTGCGCAGGCGGAAGCCTCGCGTCTTGGCGCGGCTTTGTCGGCAGCCGAGAGCGCCGCAACGGTCCGGGCTCAGGCCCTGGAGGACCGCGAAAAGGCGATGCTCGACATGCGCGCCGAGTTCGAACGCAACTTCGCCGAGCTCGCCTCCCAGGCGTTGGCGCGCAACGAACAGCGCTTCATCACGCTCGCCAACGAGACCTTCGAAAAGCACAAGGAAGCCGCCAGCGGCGGCGTAAAGGAAGTGCTCGCGCCGGTGCAGGAGGCGTTCGGCCGGCTCGCGGAAACCGTCGGCGCGCTGGATAAATCGCGCACCGAGGACAAGGCCGCGCTGACCGAGCAGATGCGCCAGATCGGCGAGGCGCTGAAAGAGACGCAGGGCGTCGCCGGCAAGCTGGTCACGGCCCTGCGCGCCGAACCGCAAAAGCGCGGCGCCTGGGGCGAGCAGACGTTGCGGAACGTGCTCGAAATGGCGGGGCTTGCGCCGCACATCGACTATGTCGAGCAGGCGACGCACGCGAGCGAGGGCGGCGCGCTGCGGCCCGACGTGATCGTGCGCCTGCCCGGCGAGAGGTGCATCGTGATCGACGCCAAGGTTGCGCTCACGGCCTACCTGGACGCTGAAGAGGCTGCCGACCCGCAGGTGCGCGAAGCCCATATGGGCCGTCACGCCCAGCAATTGCGCGAGCACGTCAAGAAGCTCGCCGCCAAGGATTATTGGAAGCACGTTCCGAACTCGGCGGATTTCGTCGTGCTCTTCGTACCGGGTGAGCACTTCGCCGCCGCCGCCGCGCAGCGCGACCCGGCGCTCTATGATTTCGCGCTGCAGAACAACGTGATCATCACGACGCCCACGACGCTCATCGCGCTCGCCAAGGCGGTGGCGTTCGGCTGGCGCCAGGAAGAGGCGGCGCGAAACGCCCAGGAGATCGCCGAACTTGGCCGCACGCTCTACAGCCGGCTCGCGACGATGGCGGACAAGGTCGGCCAGGTCGGCACGTCGCTCGAAGGCAGCATGAAAAAGTACAACGAAATGGTCGCCTCGATGGAGGCGCGCGTATTGCCGGCCGCACGACGCTTCAAGGAGTTGGGCGCAGGGGAGGCCAATGTCGAGATCGCGGCGCTGGAGCCGACCGAGACCGCGCCGCGACTGCCGGCGCCCGCGCCGGCCGAGCTTGAACTCACCCCGCCGCCGCGGGTCGGCAAGAAGCGCTGAGGGCGCGCTGGCGCGCGGCGCGGGGGCGCGCTAAGCGGGACGCATGCCGCGCCCCATCTTCTCGCCCAACGCCTTCGCCAATTATCCGCTCGACAAGGCGGGCCTGCGCCGCCGCGACGAGGCCTATCTCGCCGCCGCCGCCGCCGATCCGCGCGCCATGCTCGCGCCGTTCCACAAGATGCAGCCGTTCCTGATGGATGGCCGCGGCGGGCGCGAGATCGGCTGGCTCGGCATGCATGCCCATCCCGCACTCGGCGCGGGTCCGCTGGTGTTCCTCGGCGAGGACGAGGCGGGCGCGCCGCTGTTCGCCACCGACATTCCCGAGCGGTTCGACATATCAGCCTCGCCGATTGCCGGTCTCGGATCATTCGACGACATGCGCGCCGCCGCCGCCGCCCTTCCCGCCGGCGACGTCGCGATGCTCGGCTGCGCCAAATCCTTGTTCGAATGGCACGCCCGGCACCGCTTCTGCTCCAATTGCGGGGAAAAGACCGACATCGTCGAGGCCGGCTGGAAGCGCAAATGCGCCGCCTGCGAGGGCGAACATTTTCCGCGCGTCGATCCCGTCGTCATCATGGTTCCGGTGCACGGCGATCGCTGCTGCCTCGGCCGTCAGAAGCGTTTCCCGCCCGGCATGTATTCAGCGCTGGCTGGCTTCGTGGAGCCGGGGGAGAGCCTCGAGGAGGCCTGCGCCCGCGAAATCTTCGAGGAAGTCGGATTGCGCGCCACCGCCGTGCGCTACCATTCGAGTCAACCCTGGCCGTTTCCGTCCTCGATGATGATCGGCCTGATCGCCGACGTGACCGACGATGTCGTGACGCTGGACAAGGACGAAATCGACGAGGCCGTCTGGCTCACCAAAGAAGAAGCCCGCCAGGCGCTCGCCGGCGGGCTCAAGGGGGACGCGGGGATGATCTGGGCGCCGCCGCCGCTCGCCATCGCCCATCAGATCCTGAAGGCGTGGGCGAGCGACGACTGAGCTCTCATTTGGCGAGGACGGTCGGCCAGTTCTTGTCAGCGGACGCGATCTGCGCGGCTTCGTCGGCGACCCACTTCTTTTGGATGTCGGCATTGTAGTTCAAATAGAGCTTGCCGTTGACGATCTTCCACGCTGTCGGGTCGGCCTTCGCCGTGTAGCCGTGGCCGACGGCCCAGGCGCAATAGCCGCCGTATTGCGGGGCGTATTTCGTGGGGTTGGCCAGGAAGGCGTCGCGGTTGGCGACCGTGGCGAAGCGATAGACGACGCCCTTGTAGGTCGCGACGATTTTTTCATCGCCCTTCGTAGGCTTGCCGGCCGCGAAGTAGGCGACCGGATCGTATCCGCTCACGGCGACGTTGGAGGCGAACGGCGTGTAGATTTCCGGTTGGGCGGCGTAGGCGGGCGCGGCGATGGCGACGAGGCCCAGGGCGGCGAAGCCGATCGTCACGGCGAGGATCAGCGGGCGAATGCATTTCACGATCATGGTCTTATTCTCCGTATGCGGATGAGTGGGAAGCGGGTCAGGCCCGCGCCGGCGCAGCGGCGATCGAGGCCTTCATGTTCGGGCTGGCCGGAACGAGCGCGCGGGCGATCTCGCCGCCGATCGAGACGATCTCGGCGCGGCGCAGGAAGAGCAGGGCAGCGCTCGCGACCCACATCGTGACGGCCGCCGCGAACAAACCGCCGCCGTCATTGTTCGGATCGATCCCAAGCGGCGTCCACAGGTGGAAATTCACCGCGCCGCTCATCACCGCAAAGCCGATCAGCGCGCCCAGCGCCTGCAGACGCGAGAACCGCGGGTGCAGACCAACGAGCAGCAGCGCGGACGCCGCGAGTTCGGCCGAGCCGATGACATATTGGCTGAACAGGCCCGTGTGGCCGAACAGGCCCGACGCGCCGAGCGATCCGGCCCATTCGTCAAGACGGCCGAAAATGACCTGCGTCTTGGGGTGATCGGTGAATTTGTAGCGCAGGCTGTCGAGAAAGACGGCCGAGCCGAATAGCGACACGGCGCTGGGGAACAGCCGCTTGAAACTATCGAGAACCATGTTTGCCTCCTGAGCCGGCGTCGTCGCCGCATGTTCAGGAGTTCGCCGCGGGCGCCGGGGCGGTTACGTCACCAGCGCAAAAAGCGCGACGCGACGACCGAGCCGATCGCGGCGCAGAGCGCGATGGCGAGCGCATACCAGGTTGCGACGAAGGCCATCGAATCGACCGGGCAATACATCGCGTAGACCATCGCGCCGACCCCGCCAGAGGCCGCGCCGATCGCGGCGCCGGCCATCGTCAGCCGCGTCGGGGCGAACGCGCGCACGAGCATCACGAGGCCGACGGCCGTCGGCGTCGCCAGGATCGGGATGAGCACCAGGCACCACGGGAACATGCCGCCCATCCAGGCGCGCATCCGCGCCTCGGGCCGCTCGCCCATCAGCGCGACGGCGGCGATCACGAGGCTCACGAGAACAAGACCGACCAGCAGCCGCCAGAGTTGGCCGCCGCCCGCGCCTGGCCGCGCGAAACGCAGCACGAGCGGGATCGCCACGGCGGCGAACAGCGCAGAAAACCCGGCTTTGGCGAGTACCGGCCACATGGCGACCCCGATGTCGGGCCGCACGCCGATGAACAACACGAGCAAGGTTGCGCCGATGGCGAGTCCCACGCCGAGCGCCGCCAGAAGCGGGCCTGCGGTCTTCGGCGGCGGCGCCGGCTCGAGGTTGCGGCTCAGCGCGTCGATCAGGTCGTCCGTCTTCATGTCCGGTCGCGCTCCTCGGCTACGACTTTCATCAGCGTCTTCAGGCCGCGATGGATCGAGATCTTGATGTCGCTCTCCGAGAGCCCCGTTTCGGCGGCGGCCTCGCGCACGGAGCGATCTTCGAGCTTCACGAGGCGGATCGCCGCCTGCTGCTTTTGGGGCAGTTTATCCAGTAGCCGCGCGACATCGGTTTTGGCCGTGCCGGCCTCGGCGCCGCCCGCGACGCCAAGTTCCGGTTCGGCGTCGTCGAGATCGACGGACACTCCGCGTCGCTTGAGGCGGCGGATATGGTCGATCATCCGGTACTTGGCGATCGCAAAGGCCCAAGCCGTCACTGGATAGGTCGGATCGTAGGTGTCGCGTTTGGTGTGCACGGCGATAAGCGTCTCTTGAACGATGTCTTCGACGTCGTCTTGGGCGTTGCGGAGGCGCGCGCGCAGGTAGGCGCGCAAGGCCATCGCGATTTGGGCGAGAAAGGCGCGATGCGCGGCGGCGTCGCCGGCGAGACCGGCGAGCATCAGCCGTTTGAGTTCCGCCTCCTCGATCGCCATCGTCGCCGTCCCCCTCCGCCTACGCTGCGCACGGCGCGCCGGTTACATCTAAGTCGTGCGTCGATACGAGTGGGCCGGATAAACGCCCAGGACGGTCAATTCGGCCGAGAAAAACTTCAGCTCCTGCAGGGCGAGCTGGACGCTGCGCTCGTCGGGATGGCCTTCGACGTCGGCGTAGAATTGCGACGCCGAAAAGCTGCCCTCGACCAGGTAGCTCTCGAGCTTGGTGATGTTGACCCCATTGGTGGCGAAGCCGCCCAGCGCCTTGAACAGGGCCGCCGGCACGTTGCGCACCCGGAACACGAAGCTCGTGACGCAGGGCCCGGATTCCTTGTCGGCGTCGTCCGGCTCCGGCGCCAGGACGATGAATCGAGTCGTGTTATGGGCGGCGTCGGCCATGTCGGGCTTGAGGATTTCGAGCCCGTAGACCTCCGCGGCGAGCGCCGAAGCGAGCGCGCCCTGCGTCTTGTCGCCCAGCTCGGCGACCTCGCGGGCTGCGCCGGCGGTGTCGCCTGTCTTGATCGCTTCGAGGCCCATCGCGCGCAGCGATTTGCGGCACTGGCCCAGCGCCTGCGGGTGGCTGCGGACGCGCGTCAGCCCCTCCAGCGTCGCGCCGGGCGGCGCCATGAGCTGGTGGCGGATCGGTTGGAAATGCTCGGCGACGATGTAGAGCCCGCCTTCGGGCAAGAGGTGGTGGACGTCGGCGACCCGGCCCGCCGTCGAGTTTTCGATCGGGATCATGGCCAGCGCAGCGTCGCCGTCGGTCACGGCGGCGAACGCGTCCTCGAACGTCGGGCAGGCCAGCGGCTCCAGATCCGGATAGACGGATCGGCAGGCGAGGTGGCTGTTCGCCCCCAGCTCCCCCTGGAATGAGATTTTACGTTTCATTTCGCCGTCCTAGCCTGTTCAGCCGCGTCCGCCCAGCAGGCGTCTGGCGAGTTCGAGATCGGCCGGGCTGTCGACGCCTTTCGGGAAGTCACTGGTCACCCCGGCCCGGATCGTCATTCCGAGCTCCAACGCGCGCAATTGCTCGAGCTTTTCGCGCGTCTCAAGCGGCGAGGGCGGCGCCGCGACAAAGCGCGCCAAAGCCTCGCGGCGATAAACGTAGATGCCGACGTGACGCTGGATCGGGCCTTCGCCCCATGGCGCCGGCGCGCGCGTGAAATAGAGGCAGCGTCCGTCGGCCGCGACGATCGCCTTGACGAGATTGGGGTTGGCCCGGTCGTCGGGGTCATCGCTCGGCGCAACCAGCGTGGCGATGTCGGCGTTCTCCAGGGCGGCGACGGCGCGGACGACGTCGCCCGGGTCCATCGTCGGCATGTCGCCTTGCAGATTGACGATCACATCCGCGCCGCCGGCGCCGATCGCCGCGACCGCCGCCTGAACGCGGTCGGTGCCGGACGGCAAATCCGGGTCGGTCAGGACAGCGCGCGCGCCCGCCGCTTCCGCGACCGCGGCGATCTCCGGTTCGGCTGCGGCGACCACGACTTCGCCCAGCGCCGCCGCGCGAGCGATTCGCACCATATGGGCGATCATCGGGCGTCCGGCGATGTCGGCGAGAGGTTTGCCGGGCAGGCGGCTTGAGGCCATGCGCGCCGGGATGACGATGAGGGGAGCCGGCACGGGTCGACAAATCCTTGGTGCGACAGGGTTTGGTGCGACGGTTGGCCGCTGGCCTCCGATTGGTCGCCGACAAGCGTCCGCCTCACCTTGGCGCCGGGTGGATACCGCGCCATAAGGCGGGCGCATAGGCCCGACGCAATGCGTCGGGCCAGATCATATCAGCGTCCCGATGAGGGGGCGCGTGGCCTGGAAGGGCCCTCCGGGGCGATTGCCTCAGGGTCGGAACGATTGGGACGAGAGGGCATGAGCGATCTTCGGTTCAATGCGATCGCCGGCGCGGTGCTGGCGTCGGGCTTGGCGGTGATGGGTCTGCGCTGGGGCGCGGAGGAATTGTTCCATCCGCACTACCCGGAAAAACTGCCGCTCACCCTCGACGTCGAGTCGAGCGGCGGCGGCGGCGCGGCCGAAACCGCCGAAGTTGGCCCGCCTGACTTCGGTCGCCTGCTGGCCGACGAAGCGCAACTCACCGCGCTCGTCGAGCGGGGAGAGAAGGTCCACAAAGTCTGCACCTCGTGCCATTCGGACACGCCAGACGGCGCGAACAAGACGGGCCCTGGCCTCTATGGCGTCTTCGGACGCATGGCCGGAGGCCATCCTGGCTTCGCCTATTCGGACGCCCTGAAAGCCTTCGGCAAGCCGTGGTCCTACGACTCGCTGTACGGCTTCCTGGCAGCGCCGGCCAAGTACGTGCCGGGCACAGCCATGAGCTTCGCGGGCGTCAAAAAGTCCGAAGATCGCGTGGCGCTGGTCGCGTATCTGCGTTCGCTGTCCCCCTCGCCTGCGCCACTGCCGGAGCCGCTTCCTGAAGCCGCGCCCGAGGCGGCGCCAGCCGATGCGGCCGCACCTGCGGAGGGCGCCGCTCCGGAAGCGCCTGAGGCCGCGCCCGCGACGCCGTAACGCGCGGCGCCGATTTGCACCCACGGTGCAGCTAGCCTTGTTGTCTTCTGTTCCCGGATGCGCCATGCGCCGTCCGGGAACCACAACATCTCCCTTCGCCGGAAGGCTCGTTCAGAGCCGTCGGACGTGCGTGACGGGGCCCGCGGTCGCGGCGATCCGCTCGGCCGCGACTTTCACCGGTTCGATCGCGGTCGCCATGTGATGGGCGTTGGCGTGCAGGAGTCGTTCGGCGTCGAGCATCACGCCGATATGGCCATTCCAGCAGATCAGGTCGCCGCGCTGGAGCCGATCCAGATCGACGGGCGCCGGATGGCCCAATTCGGCGGCTTGCATATCGCTGTCGCGCGGGCACGCGATCCCCGCCGCGTGCAGGGCGGTCTGGATCAGCCCTGAGCAATCGAGGCCGAGGCTTTCGCGCCCACCCCATTGATAGGGGGCGTGGAGGAAGCGCTCCGCGACCGCCACCCAATCGGTCGCCGCGGCGTCGAGCGGGGCGATATGGATCTCAGGGACCCAGCCGCTGCGGGCGAGCTTCACATAGCGACCCTCGCGCGCCTCCGGCGTCACGCGCGCGTTGAGCGACAGCAGGTAGTAGGGCGGCGATTTGAGGCTCGCCCGCGAGAAGGCGTAGGTGCGCAGCGCGATGATGCGATGCGTCGCCGGCACGATCGGCGCCGACAGCGCTTCGACGTCGACGTAGCCGACGTATCCATCGAGCGCCGATTGGCCCCAGGCGAAACCGTCGGCCTCGTCGTAGACAGTGAAGCCTTCGCCGAACAGCAGCTGGGTTTCCTGCTCGGCGTCGAGGTCGGGACGGGCGCGCAAGGGCGCCACGGCGGCGCTCACCTGGTGGGGCGCGCCCTCGACGTATCGTGGCGCTGGAACCACGCCCTGCAGGTGCGCGGCGGCGAGGTCGGTGCGGGCCGGCGTGCGGCGGGTGTCGAATTCGGCCATGCGGCCTTCTTACAGGGCGAGCGCGGCGGGCTCCAGGCGGCCGGCGGTGCGCGCGATCAGATCGCCGTAATCGGCGAGGAACACCGAGCCCTTCACGGTGCGCTGAACGAGCACGTTGCGGCCGTCGGCGTCATCGCGGCGGCGCCGGACATAGCCGAGGCGCGCCAGCGTATCGAGTGCGCGCGTGATCGCCGGCTTGCCGACGTTCAGGAGTTCCGCGAGCCCGCGCACGGTATGCGGCGCAGGCGTCAGATACACCGTCATCAGCACGGCCAATTGCCGCGCCGACAGGTCCGGCCCGTCGTCCCGCACGCTCGCAACCGTCACTTGTCGCCACAAATCGAGCGCAGCGCGCCGGTCGATTTCGATTTTCATGCTCGCACCTCTGGAGCCGAATCATTTTGCGATTTGCCCTTTGGCACAAGGCGCGGCTGCGCTCATTTTCCGCTCAGCGGCGGTAGCGCTTGCGCAGCACGCGCCAGCAGGCGCGCAGCGCATGAGCCTCGCCGCCGGCGGGACGCGCAGGTTTGTCGCGTGGGGCCCAGGCGAAAACGTCGAAATGCGCCCAGGATTTCGCTGTGACGAAGCGCTTGAGGAACAGGCCGCCAAAAATCGCGCCGGCGAAACCAGCGTCGCCGGTGTTTTTCAAATCGGCGATCGCGCTGTCCATGTCAGACTCGTAACCTGCCCAGAGCGGCAGTCGCCACAAGGGGTCGAAGGTTTCGGTCGACGCGGCGGCGAGGTCGGCCGCGAGCGCGTCGTCGTCGGTGAAGAGCGGCGGCACATCAGGGCCGAGCGCGACACGCGCGGCGCCGGTCAAGGTCGCGAAATCAAGGATCAGCTCGGGCTCAAGTTCGCTGGCGCGCGTGAGCGCATCGGCGAGGATCAGGCGGCCTTCCGCGTCGGTGTTGTCGATCTCGATGTAAAGGCCCTTGCGCGTGGCGATCACGTCGCCTGGGCGGAACGCTGCGCCGGAAATGGCGTTCTCGACGATCGGCAGGATCACATGCAGTTCGACGGGCAGGTGGGCGTCCATCACGAGCTGGCCAAGCGCCAGCGCATGCGCCGCGCCGCCCATGTCCTTCTTCATCAGCCGCATGCCGGCGTCGGGCTTGATGTCGAGACCGCCGGAATCGAACGTCACGCCTTTGCCGACGAGCGCGATCCGCGGCGCGCCCGCCGCGCCCCACTTCAGATGCACGAACCGCGGCGCATCAGCGGCGGCGCGGCCGACGGCGTGGATCATCGGATAGCCAGCGGTCAGGAGATCGTCGCCGACGACGGTCTCGATCTCTGCGCCGTACCGCTGTGCGACGCGCTCGGCAGCCGCTTGCAGCGCGCTCGGGCCCATGTCGTTGGCGGGCGTGTTCACCAGGTCGCGCACGAGCCACACCGCTTCGGCGACGCGCACCGCCTCGGCCAGATCGCAACCTTCCGGCGCCACCAGTTTCGGCGTCGCGCGCTTGCGCGGCTTGTACTTGTCGAACGCATAGACGCCCAACGCGAAGGCGATCGCGGCGAGCGTCGGATCCACGCCCTGCGGTTTGGAGGCGATCTTGTATTCGCCGGTGGGCAGGTCACGCCCCAGCGCGCCTACGAGCATCGGCGAAATGCGATCGCCGAGGCCCAGGACGACGCGCTCGACGGCTCCGTCGGTCGCCGGCGCGATGAGAACGCGCCCCGCCTGCGCGCGGAAATCCACGGCGGCGGCGATGAGCTTGAAACTTTCCGGACGGGCCGCGAGCCACGTCGGCCATTCGGCGGCGGTCACGAGATGGATAGGAACGGGGTGGGCGGATTCGGCGATCAAAACATCGGTGGGCGTCATGGCTTCGTCATACCCCAGCGCGAGCCGGCGTTCATCTTTTCTTGACGGGCGCGGCTCATGGTTGACGACCTGTTAAGGGAGCCGTCATGCGTCGCGCCGTTCTGATCGCCGCCGCGCTCGCCGCCGTCGCCGCCGCGCCGACGGCCGAGGCCAAGCGCGCGCCGAAATCCCAAGCTGCGCAAGCCAAGCCCGATCCCGCGGCCCGCGCCGAAATCGCCAAGCAGGATCCGCTCGCCCAGATGGCCTTTTGGGCACAGGAGAACGCCCGCTTTCCAGACGACGCTGAGGCGGCCGTCGCGTTCGCCGACGCGCTCCGCCGCGGCGGGCGCGCGCCGCGTGCGGTCGAGGTCGCGCAAGTCGCGCTGGAACGCCATCCGCGCGATTTCGAACTGACGCGCGCGCTCGGCTATGCGCTCGTCGCCGCCGGCCGCGGGGGTGAGGCGATCGCGCCGCTGTCGTCGGTCGCGTCGGTCGCGCCGGACGATTGGGCGACGCGCGTGACGCTGGGCGTGGCTCTCGAGCAGGCCGGCCGCGGCGCCGAAGCACGCGTCACGTTCGAGCAGGCGCGCAAGATGGCGCCGCACGAGCCGACCATTCTCACCAATCTTGGCCTCTCCTACCTGATGGCGGGCGATGCGGGCGCGGCTGAGAAGCTGTTGCGCGAAGCGGCGGCTCTGCCGGGTGCGACTGCGCAGACGCGCCAGAACCTCGCCGTCGCGCTCGGCGTTCAGGGGCGCTTCGCCGAGGCCGAACGGCTCGCGCGCGTCGATCTCCCGCCCGAGGCCGTCGCCGACAACATGGCGTATCTGCGCGCGCTGCTGAGCGATGGGCGCCGCTGGGGTGACCTGCGCCCGCAATAGCGCGTCAGCGCCCGGCGGCGAGCTGGCCTGAAATCTGGATCATCGCCGGCCCGATAATGATGGCGCACAGCACCGGCAGGAAGAAGGCGATCATCGGCACGGTGAGCTGGGCGGGAAGGGCCGCGGCCTTCTTTTCCGCTTCGGTCATGCGCAATTCGCGGTTTTCCTTCGACATCACGCGCAGCGCGGCGCCGAGCGGCGTACCGTAGCGCTCGGCCTGGACGAGCGCCATCGCCACCGCCTTGACGCCGGGATGGTCCGTGCGGCGAGCGAGGTTCTCATAGGCCTGGCGTCGGTCCGGCAGATAGGAGAGCTCGGCGGTGCAGAGCGACATTTCTTCCGCCAGCTCGATCGATGCGGTGCCGATTTCCTGGCTCACGCGGCTGAAGGCGAGCTCGATCGACATGCCGGCTTCAACGCAGATCAGCAGCATGTCGAGCGCGTCTGGGAAGGCGCGCATGATGGATTGCCTGCGGTTGGCGATCTTGTTCGAGAGGTAGATCGTCGGCGCGTAGAAGCCGATCCCGGCGGCTGACACGACAACAAGGAGCTTGATCTGCCCGGTCATGCCGCTGCGGTCGCCGAACGCCAGGACATAACCGAACGCCGCAATCGCCAGCACGATCGGCAGCATGCCGCGATAGAAATAGAATGTGCTGATCGGGCCGGCGCCGCGCAGGCCCGCCTGCAGCATCTTGTCGGAGAGTTTGTCGTCGGCGAGCAGCTTCTGCAATTGCAGGCGATCGACGAAGTCGCGCAGCTTGGAGCGGGAATCGCGGCGCAGGTTCGATTGGCGGTCGATGTCGCGGCGGCTGCGGCGCTTGAGTTCGGCGCGATGCTCGGTCAGCGCCTTCATTCGCTTGCCCAGCTGATCGGTCTGGAAGACAGGCGCGGCGATCGACATGATCGTCGCGAACACCGCGCAGGCCAGCATGAATCCGCCGACGGTGCGCGGATCCTGGAAGGTTTCGATCAGGTCCATCGCCATCGCCCTAGAATTTGAAGTTGATCATGTTGCGCATGATCCAGACGCCGAGGCTCAGACTGCAGGCGCAGACGAGCAGGATGATCCGCCCGACTTCGGTTCCCGGCAGCAGCGCGATATAGCTCGGATTGATCACCGCGAGGATCGTCGCGACGACGAACGGCATCGCGCCGATGATCATGGCGGACATGTTCGCTTCGGCCGAAAGCGCCTTGATCTTCTCACGGAGCAATTTCCGTGACCGCAAAACGGTTGAAAGATTGCCGAGCGCCTCGGCGAGATTGCCGCCGGCCTTCTGCTGGATGATCAGCACGATGCTGAAGAAATTCACCTCGGGCAGGGGCATGTTTTCGTAGAAGCGCTGGAGGTTCTGGTCGAGCGGCACGCCCATCGATTGGGCGTCGCAGATGCGCTTGAATTCCACGCTCAGAGGCGCCGGCGATTCCTTCGCGATGATCTGCAGGCACTGATGGAGCGGCAGGCCCGACTTCACGCCGCGCACGATGATGTCGATGCCCTCGGCGAGCTGCGACGAGAACTTCCGCTGGCGCCCAGTGGTCAGCATGCCAAGGAACCAGCGCGGCAGGCCCAGTCCGCCCACGACCGCCGCGCCCACGATCGCCAGAGGCGGTGCGCCGACGACGAGCGCGCCGACGACGAGCGTGGCCGCCGCGCCCGCAGACGCGATCCAGAAGACGCTCTCGGAGATTCCCAGACCGGCCTGCGCGAGGCGGCCTTTGATCGACACAAGGCGCTTGCGCGACGATTTCTGCTTTTCCGCAAGCGCCTTCAGCGCATCGGCCGTCGCTGCGCGACGCTTGGTCTGCTGCTCCTCGCCGGCGGCGCGCAGCTTCGTTCCCGACTGATAGACCTTCTGCGCGCGCTTCGTGGTCCGCGCGTTGTTCTGCTGGCCGCCGGCGAGCGCGAAGCCCGCGCCGACGACCGCGAGGAAGGCGAGAGCGGCGGTCGCGAGCGCGGCGACATTGGCGTCCATCACACCACCTCAGCTTCGTCGAGGGCGCCGGCGAGCTCCTTTTCGAGCCCGTAGTAGCGCGCGCGATCCCAGAACCGCGGGCGGCCGATCCCGCTCGAGCGATGGCGGCCGGCGATGCGGCCGTTGTCGTCCTCGCCGATGATTTCGAAGGTGAGCAGGTCCTGCGTGACGATCACGTCGCCTTCCAGGCCCATGACTTCGGTAATGTGGGTGATGCGGCGCGAACCGTCGCGCAGGCGGGCAGCCTGAATGATCACATCGACCGAAGCGACGATGATTTCGCGGATCGTTTTCGTGGGCAGGGAAAAGCCGCCCATGGTGATCATGGATTCAAGACGCGACAGCGCCTCGCGCGGCGAGTTGGCGTGCAGCGTGCCCATCGAGCCGTCGTGACCGGTGTTCATCGCCTGCAAGAGGTCGAACGATTCCGGTCCGCGCACTTCGCCGACGATGATCCGGTCGGGGCGCATCCGCAGGCAGTTCTTGACGAGGTCGCGCATGGTGACCTGGCCTGAGCCTTCCAGGTTCGGCGGCCTCGTCTCGAGACGCACCACATGCGGCTGCTGCAATTGCAGTTCGGCGGCGTCTTCGCACGTCACGACGCGTTCGGCGGGATCGATGAAGGCGGTGAGCGTGTTGAGAAGCGTCGTTTTTCCCGAGCCGGTTCCGCCGGAGATGAGGATGTTGCACCGGCACGCGCCGATGATCGAGAGAATTTTCGCGCCGGACGGCGAAATCGACCCGAACTCCACGAGGTTCTGAAGACGCAGCTTGTCCTTCTTGAACTTCCGGATGGTGAGCGTCGGCCCATCGATGGCGAGCGGCGGGGCGATCACGTTGACGCGCGATCCATCGGGGAGGCGGGCGTCGCAGATCGGCGAGGATTCGTCGACGCGCCGGCCGACCTGGCTCACGATCCGCTGGCAGATGTTCATCAGCTGCCCGTTGTCGCGGAAGCGGATGCTGGTCTTCTGGACCTTGCCGCCGACTTCGATGAACACCGCGCTGGCGCCGTTGACCATGATGTCGGCGATGTCGTCGCGGGCGAGCAGCGGCTCGAGCGGGCCGTAGCCGAGAACGTCATTGCAAATGTCGTCGAGCAGCGCGTCCTGCTCGGTGATCGACATCGCGACATTCTTGATCGAGATGATCTCGGCGACGATGTCGCGGATTTCCTCGCGGGCGCTGTCGGCGTCGACCTGGGCGAGCTGGCCTAGGTCGATGGTCTCGATCAGCGCGGCGAAGATCGTCGATTTGATGCGGTAGAATTCCTCCGACCGCAGATCGACCATAGCATCGGGCGAAGGCGCGGACGATGCAGGCGCTGTCGCGGCCGGGGGCGGCGCGGCTTTAGCGCCTGCGACCGGGACGGCGGGCGCGATGCGCGGCGGCTCCGCCGGCCGCACGGCGGGCGTGGGCTTCGGAGGCGGAGGTTGATCGGGAGCGCCGCGGCGGCCAAACATTCTGGCCTCACCGCTTCAAGACGCGAGACAGGATCGACGTCTTGCGACGCGCCGGCGGCTCGCGGCCGCACAGCGCGCGCGCGACCGTTTCCAGTCCGAGCGCCGGGCGCGAATCCGGCGCCGCGGCAATCACCATCTGCCCCGCGTTCGACGCTGCGCCGAACACGGCCGGATCGAATGGGATGATCGTCAGGGGCTCGACTGCGACGGCCTTGGCGAATTCCTTCACGGGAATCTCCGGCCGCTTCGGCACGCCCACCATGTTCAATACGAGGGCCGGCGGCGAATCGTGTGGGCGATTGGAGCGGATGATGTCGAACAGGTTCTTTGAATTGCGCAGCGACGCGAGATCCGGGGTCGCGACGATGATGACGTCGTCGGCGGCGAGCACCGTATTGCGCATCCAGCGCGACCAGGTGTGGGGGAGATCAAGCACGACGAACGGCGCGATCCTGCGCACCTGTTCGATCAGCGCTTCGTAGGCAGGCGGGGCGGCTTCGAAGTCGCGTTCCAGCGCGGCCGATGCGGGAAACAGCGAAAGGTGTTCGCTGCGCCGCACGAGCAGACGCTCGAGATAGGTCTGGTCGAGCTGATCGGCCTTTTGCAAAGCCTCGCCGACGCCGGTCTCGGCGTCCTCGTCGAAGTTCAGTCCGGTCGTGCCGAAGGCGACGTCGAGGTCGATCAGGGTCGTGGCGGCGTGGAAACGCTCGGCCAGGGTCCAGGCGACGTTCTGCGCAACAGTAGAGGATCCGACGCCGCCGCGAGCGCCGAGCACGGCCGCCACCCGCCCGACGAACGGCTTGTCGGGGTCGGCGTAGAGGGTCGAGATCGCGCGGATCACATCGACGGGCTGCAGCGGTGGAACGAGATACTCGCTGACGCCGCGCTTCATCAGTTCCCGATACAGGCCGATATCGTTGGCGGCGCCGATGACGAGCGCCTTGGAGCCCGCATCCACATATTCCGCAATCCGGTCGAGATCAGCGAGAATGGCGCCTGGCGAGCCGCCGAGATCGAGGATGAGAAGGTTCGGGCTCGCCTGGGTCGAAAGGCGGGCGACGCCAGTCGTGACGCCGCCGGTTTCAACGGTCATCGTCGCCTTGGCGAGGCGCCGATCGCTTGCGATCGACATCAGCAGGCTGGCGATTTCCGGCCGGTCGCAAAACGCCGCGATCGTGATCCGCGGCACCGGGTGCTCGGCGCCGACGTCCGGCCCGTTCGACGGCACATAGCGCTCGCCGCCCGTCGACGCAGCGGCCAGATCCGAATAGCCGAATCCGTCCGTCGCGCCCTGCGCGTCCGCGCCGAAATCGGAGAATCCCTCGTCGCCGAAATCAGCAGCAGTGAAGGTGTCGAGTTCATCGTCGACGGCTGCGGCGAAATCCGGATCGTCGCCGGCGGCGACGTCCCAATCAAGCGCGTCATCGCGGGCTGCGGAGCCGGGCTTCATTTCGCCACCTGACTGACGGTCACGCGCTCATCGTCGGAGCGCGGTGAATGTGTCTGCTGCCCCTGTCGGTACCGGTCGAGCACAACCGAGCGCCGGGTGGCGTCAGAGGCCTCGGCGGTGCGGGGCATGGCGAGATCGGCCGGATCAGCGACCATCGCCGCGAGGTTCGCCTGCGTGGCGCAGCCGAAGGACCGCATCGGCCGATTGTCGCCTGAAAGGGCGAGGTTCTGCTCGGAGACGGATGGGCAATCGGGCGCTTGCGCTTCGTAGCGCATGAAGCTCAAAACCAGCGGCGCGTTGGGGGCCTGACCCGTGTAGGTCGTCAGCGCGACGGCCTCGAACAGGATGCCCGTGTCAGCGACCGCGTCGCGCACAGCTTCCGCCAATTGCGGGTCCAGGCCGGCCGGGGCCGCGATCGTGAGCGGGCCATGGCCCACGACGCGATAATCGGCGGCGAAGTCGTCGATCGCGTTAAGCGCCGCAGGGGTAAGGGCGCCGTCGGCGATCGGCACCTCCAGGCGAGCGCCGATCTGGCTCACCTTGATGCGGTGCTGGTCGGCATAGGTCGCTGCTGGACGTCCATCGGCCTTTTGCGGCGGCGGCGAGGTGGCGCAGGCGGTCGCGGCGAGGCTCAACAGAGCGGCGAGGCCGGCGGGTTTGAACGTTGCGTTCATTGACGCGAACTCCCGGAAGGTTTTTTGGGCGGCGGCGCTGCGGTTGCGAGCACGTCGGTGGGCGGCGTCGCGGGAGCATTCGGTCCTGGACGTTCGGGCAGGACGAAGCCGTAGGGGCCTCGCAGCCGGCGGTCGCTGACGTCGCTTGCTTGGCTCTTGTACACCTGGTTCAACCGGCCGCGGAACATCGCCGAAGCGTCGTCGGCAGAGGCGTAGCCGTCGGCGGGCGTGCGGATTTTGTCCGGGTTCGTTGGGCGCACGAGATAGGGCGTGACGATGATCACGAGTTCGGTCTCGTTGTTGATGAAGTCGCGCGACCGGAACAATGTTCCGAATACGGGAAGGTCTTTCGCGCCGGGCGTGCCTTCGAGCACCTGACGCGTCCGCTCCTGGATCAGACCGGCCATCACGAGAGCGCTGCCCGATGGCATTTCGACCGTGGTTTCGGCGCGCCGGACCTGCAGCGCCGGCACCGAAATGCCGTTCGTCTGGATCGATCCTTCCTGCGTGATTTCGCTGACCTCGGTGGCGAGCTTGAGGGAAATGCGGCCGGGCGACAGCACCACCGGCGTGAAGGCGAGACCGACGCCGAACGGCTTGAACTCGACGGTAATTCTATCGTTCTCGGCGGCCACGGGGATTGGGAATTCGCCGCCGGCGAGGAACTTTGCAGACTCGCCCGACACCGCCGTCAGGTTCGGTTCGGCAAGCACGCGCAGGAGCCCGACGCGCTCGAAGGCGTCGATCGAGGCGTCGACTTTGCTTTTGGTCTGCAGCACCGCCGGGCCGTCCGTGACATTGTAGGCGATGATGTCGCCCTGTGCGTTCAGGATCGGCTCGACCTTGTAGCCGGCGACGCCGGCGCTGGTGGTCGGCGCGGTGTAGGCGTCCGGACCGGGAAACGCGACGCCCTCGGGCAACAGCACGCTTTTCGCAGATCCGCCGCTGACGCCCAGCCCGCCGAGCGCTGCGCCGGCGATCGAGAAGCCGTTCTGCGAGGCGACCTTGACGAACGTATCTTCCGGCAGGAGCTGGTTGAGCATGTCCTCGGCGTTGAGATTGACGCCCAGCTGCTTGACCAGCGTGCGGCTCATCTCGACCACACGCACCTTGACCAGCACCTGCTCTTCGCTCTCGATCGTGAGCATGTTCACGATCGGGCTGTCGACAGTAGCGGGAGCCTTGGATCGTCCGGGTTCCGCCGCGACGAATCGCGTTGCGATCTGGCTGATGCGGTCGCTTTCGGACGCGCTCTTGACCGTGCCCGTGAGCACGATGGATCCCTTCACCGCCTCGGCCTTGACGCGCGCGCTCGGCGCCACCGAACGAATGAGGTCGAGGAGGCCGCGAAGGTCGGGCTCAACGCGCACCTCGAAATTGCCGATCTGGCGACCGGCCGCGTCGAAGAAGAACACGTTCGTCTGGCCGATCTTTCGGCCGATCAGATAGGCGCGCCGCGCGGTGCGCACGATGGCGTCGGCCGTTTCCGGGTCGGAGAGCAGCACATCGCGGGCGTCGGCGGGCAGATCGATGACTGCGGCCTTGCCGAGCCCGAGCACGATCACGCGTGAGGTTGCGCTGCGCCCGCCTTGGTCGACGCGCGGCGCAGGCGTTTGAGCCGCGGCGGAGATTGGCGCAGCGCCGGTCGTAAAGGCGAGAGCAGCGGCGAGGGCGCGGGCGGCGGGGGAGGGGCGGGTCATCACTCGGTTCCTCCAGCTTCGGTCGGCGCGACCCTGCCGTAGGCGTGCACCTTGACGCCGGCGGCGCCGGAAAGCCCGCCGCCGCCTTGATCGAGCACGCGGACGCCGCTGCGCCGCGCCGTGTCGAGGCGGCCGTTGTCGGACTCCACCGCGCGCAGCGCGAGCGACAGGTCGCCGAGCTTGCGGGCGAGGGCGAGCGTTTCGACGTCGCGGGGCGCGAGTTCGAGCGTTGCAACCGCGCCGTCGATCGGTTTGACCTCGCCGTCCTTGGGCTTGATCTCCTCGCCGATCGAGAGGACGCGCACGTTCTCAAGGATGACGTCGCTGCGGACTTCGCCCTCGCCGCGGCCGCGCGCATCAACCTTCCGGGCGAGCACCACGTCGACGCGGTCGTTGGGCATAATGAAATTGGCCGCGGCGGTATCGCGGGTGATCGGCATTGCGACCGCGCGGTAGCCGGGCCGGATGGTGGCCGCGAAGAAGCCCTTGTCGCCGCGCTTGACGAGGCGGGCGGCTGTGATCGGCTCGCCCGAGAGGATGTCGACGCGGGCCACGGCGCCGAGGAATTCCTCGGCGGCTTTCGGCGCCGCCTCTTCGGTGACGAACGCCGGGTTCATCGCGTTGCCCGGCCAGACCACCCAGGTGAGCATGTCCGCTTGGGCGGCGACGCCCGTCGGAATGTCCTTGGAAGCAACGAGAATTTTGACGCCCTGCGGCGTCGCGCTCAAGGCCGCCGGAACCGCGGTTGACGCGCCCGACGCATTGCGAACCAGCAACAGCGCTCCGATCGCTGCAAGGAGCGCGACCGCGAGAATGAGTATTCGCTGCACCGACATGGCTCGACCTCGAATCGCATTGCGCGATGGGGCAAGTCACCACCAACGTGGCTAAGGCGAAGTTAACGCCAGTGATTCAGAATACTGAGCTGGCGATCCGGGACGCCGGAAGGGCCGCGATCGCGCCGGCGGCGATCGCGACGCCATAAGGAATGCCGCGCTCGGGCGACAACAGCCTATTGAGGAAGGCGGGACCGGTCGGGCTTGGCTGCGCGAGGCGTCGCGCGGCCACGGCCATGATCGCCAGAGCGCCGCCGGCGATGGTCGTCCAGACGACGAACGACGGGGTCGCCTGCGCGCCGAGCCAGAGGCTCGCGGCGGCGATGAGCTTTGCGTCGCCGCCGCCCATGAGGTTGAAATTGAACATCAGAAACACGACGGCGAGCGCGGCGGCGCCGAAGGCGCACTGCCAGGCGATTTCGATCGGAGAGTATCCCGCGGCCAGGGCGGCCAGCGGGAACGCGAGCGCCAGCGCGATCGAAATGCGGTTGGGAATCGTCATCGTTGCGATGTCGCACACCGCAGCGGCGAGAAGCGCGGCGACGAAGACGAGGAGCGCGATTTCGGCCATCGGGGCGCCTAGCGGAAAAGTGAGAGGTGCGTCGAAGCCTGCGGTATTCGCGTTAGCGAATCGTTGAAGCGGTCAAGGAGTCGCCGCGACTTTGTCCGCGGTGCTCTGGAGTTTCGCGTTCACCGACGTTCCGAAAGCCGTCGCGCCGGCGATGATCGCGACTGCGAGGATCGCGGCCATGATTGCGTATTCGATCGCCGTCGCGCCGTGCTCGCATTGAAGGAAGCTTTGCAGCTTGCGGCGCATCGGCGACTCCGGACGTCTCGTGAAAACCTGGGGCGAGGTCAGCGGATCCGCCGCCTGAAAAGAATGCGCGGGCGCTGCAGAGCAGCGCCCGCGCCGGGATCATCAGGTCCCGCCAGCCGCCGTGACTTTCGTGCCGACGCTCGTGAGCTTGGCCGAAACGTTGTTGCCGAGCGTCGTCGCGCCCGCGATGATCACGACGCCGATGAGGCCCGCGATCAGCGCGTATTCGATCGCCGTGGCGCCGTTTTCGTCCTTGCGGAATTTCTTCATGATCGTCTTCATAGCTTGCTCCTGCTGGTCGAGTGTGTTTTGGCCCAAAAGCGTCGCGACACTCGACAACCCTCCGGACACGGACGAACCTAATCGGAAACTTTTAAGGTCACGTTCAGAAAGTTGGTGAATTCGAGATAAGAATTACTTGGAAAAACTAGGCGCTCGCCGAGCGGCCCGAACGGCCGCGTCGGCGCGCGCCCGCGCGGTGAAATCAGGTCCCACCGGCCGCCGTGACTTTCGTGCCGACGCTGGTCAGCTTGTCGGACACGTTGTTGCCGAGCGTGGTCGCGCCCGCGATGATGACGACGCCGATCAATCCCGCGATCAGGGCGTATTCGATCGCCGTGGCGCCGCTCTCGTTTTTGCGGAACTTCGTCATGAGCTTCTTCATGGCAGACTCCTGTATTCCAGGTTCGAACGCGGCGAAATCGCCGACGCCTAGGCGCTGGTAGGACAGGCTCGAGTATGGCGACGCGGCGTTAAGGGCGCGTTCATCAATAGGGTTTCCGGAAGTTAAACGCCGCCCGTTGAGCGCACGCGATCGTGCAGCGCATTTTTCAAAGGGCAGTGCGGCGTTAAGCATAGCGCAACATGGCGCGCCTAGGTTCGCGTCATGATTACGACCGCCAATCTCGCCAAGACCGTGTCGATTGCGCTCGCCGTCGCCATTATGGCGCCGGCCGCGTCCGCCGGCGCGCCGACTGCAGCGTCCGCAAAGTCCGCCCCCGCTTCGGCGCCCGCGCAAATTCGCGTGCCGATCGATCAGGCGCGCCCCATTTCTGCGCCCGGCGTGGTGCGCGGCGTCGTGATCGGCAATCCGGCGATCGCGGGCGTGTCGGTTCAGAACGAGCGGCTGGTGTTCGTCACCGGACGCTCTTATGGCTCGACGAACATCATCCTCGTCGGTGAGCGCGGCCCCATCATGCAAGCGCGCATCACCGTGGTGTCCGACGAAACGGATGCGGTCATCGTCACACGGGGCGGTTGGAGCGTGCGCTTCGACTGCGCCCCGGAGTGCAAACGGCGTCCGGACATTTCCGACGAGCCGACGGCCTTCAACCAGTCGATGGGCGCGATCACGGCGCGCAGCGGCGCGGCCAATCAATAGACGAGTAACCAAGCTTATTGGCGGAATATTGAGGGCTTTGGCCCCATAGAGTTCAGCATGTCCGCTGAATCCAACCTTCGCCCGCCGAAAGCGAAACGCCTCACCGCCTTTGCGCGCAACCGCAAGGGAACGGCGGCGGTGGAGTTCGCGATCGTCGCGATGCCGTTCTTCTATCTGATGCTCGCGACGATGGAGACGGCGATGGTCTATGTCGCCCAGACCTCGCTCGAGCTTTCTTTGACCAGCGTCCAACGCGACATCCGGACGGGCGCGGCGCAACGGGCCAACAGGTCCGCTGGAGAAATGCGCCAACAGGTTTGCGACAGCCTCGGCCAGTTTCTCGCCGCCGATTGCGCCACGGAATTGTGGCTCGACGTCGATTCGTTCCCGTCGTTGGCGAGCGTCACGCTCACGTCGCCGCTGAACAACGGCGCCATCGATCCCGGATCGATCAACTATTCGCCCGGCGGACCAGATTCGATCGTGCTGATCCGCGCCTACTACGCCTGGCAAATCGACACGCCGATGCTCGAGGTCGCGCTTGGCAACATGTCCGGCGGCAAACGCCTTCTGACCGCCTCGCGCCTCATGCGTGTGGAGCCGTACTAGCCATGTCCATCCGTTGGGTGCGCCGGCCGAAGGCGCCGAAGCGCAGGGAGACGAAGCCGTCATGAGCCTATTGCGTCGGTTTGCCGAATGCGCGCGCGGCGGGGCCGGGATCGAGTTCGCGATCATCGCCCCTGGCATGATTGCGCTCCTTTTCGGGATGATCGAAGTCAACGAACTGATCGCCGCGGACAACCGCACGCACAATATCGCGACCGCGCTCGCCGACGTCACCTCGCGCGACGTCGCGATCACGAACGCCGAGATGACCGGCGCTTTCGACGCCGCGGGCACGGTGGTTTTCCCGGGCGCCGCCGATCGCGTCCGGATGCGCATTACCGCGGTCACGCCAACCGGCCCTGGGCAGGGCGAGGCCCTGTGGAGCGACGGACGCGGCTTTTCGCCGTATGCCCCAGGCGCCACCGTCACGATGCCCCCGCAGGTCGACACGCCGTGCGCGGGGCCGTCAGTCATGTTCGCGGAAGCCGAATTCGACTTCAAATCCCCGGCCGGCATCGTGCTCGGCATGTCGACGTACACGCTGAAGCAAAAAGTCGTGATGTGCCCGCGCGTCGTGAACGTCGTTTCGCGCGACCGCGTCTCGTAGAGCGCTGCCGGCTTTGGGGCGGCCCTCAATTGGCCGCCATGGGCGCTGGGAGAGGTTGACGTCGTCGGCGCATCGGTGAATAGGAACCGATGAGCCGTTCGCTGACGCCCGAAGCCGCCGTCGACGCACTGGAAGCGCTGCATGAGCGCGCCGTAGTCGCCCTTCAACTCGCCCTGCGCCGTTTCATGGAGACAGGCGTCCCTCCGAGCCCCGAGGAGCGGGCGCTGTTCCGCTATCCGGAATTGCGCGTCCGCCACCGCCCCGCGGGGCCGCCGCCCCGGTTGGCGCGCGCCTACGGCCAGCTCACCTGGCCTGGCGATTACGCCGTTTCGATCACCCAGCCGCGCGCTTTCCGGGCCTATCTTCTCGAGCAGCTTCACCTGCTTGCGGAGGATTATGGCGTCGGCATCTCGGTCGACGTCAGCGACACGGAGATCCCGTATTCGTTCATCCTGGACGGATCTGTCGAACTTGACGTGGAGCGCGCGCCGCCGTCGGAACTCGCGCGGCATTTTCCCTATCCGCAGCTCGCCGCGGTGGGTGACGCCGTGGTGGACGGCGAGATGATCGAGCGCCCTGACGGCGCGCGTCCGCTGGCCCTGTTCGATGCGCCGCGGATCGACTATTCGCTGAAGCGCCTCACGCATTACACAGGCACGCCGTGGGCCGATGTGCGCCCCTGGATCCTGTTCACGAACTACCAGCGTTACGTCGAGGAATTCGTGCGCTGGGCGGCGGGCGAGGTGCGGGACAATCCCGGCGCCAAACTGTCGTGCCCGGGCGGCGTCGTGGTCGATTCGCAGACGCCTGACCCGGCGGCGGTTGCGCTCGCGGCGCCCTGGCGCAAGTACCAGATGCCGGCCTACCACCTCATCACGCCGGGCAATGACGGCGTCACTCTGGTCAACATCGGCGTCGGACCGTCGAATGCCAAAAACATCACCGACCACCTCGCTGTGCTGCGCCCGCATTGCTGGCTGATGGTCGGGCATTGCGGCGGCCTTCGGCACACCCAGCGGATCGGCGATTACGTTCTGGCGCACGCCTATTGGCGACGCGACAAGGTGCTCGACGACGACGTGCCTCTGGATATTCCGATCCCGGCGATCGCCGAGGTCCAGGTCGCTTTGCAGGCGGCGGCGCTCGCCGTGTCGGGCGAGGACCGCGAGGCGCTGAAGCGCAGGCTGCGCACCGGCACCGTCGTCTCGTACGCCGACCGGAATTGGGAGCTCAATTACCTGCGTGAGCGGCGGCATTTGTCGCAGTCGCGCGCCGTTGCGGTCGACATGGAAAGCGCGTGCATCGCCACGCAGGGCTTCCGTCTGCGGGTGCCGTATGGCGTTCTGCTGTGCGTGTCCGACAAACCCCTGCATGGCGAGATCAAGCTTCCCGGTTCGGCTGACCGCTTCTACGAGCGCGCGATCGCCGAACATCTGCGGATCGGATTGGAGACGATTGCGCTCCTCCGGCGCGACACCGCGGGACTGCATTCGCGCAAACTGCGCAGTTTCGACGAGCCGGCCTTCCGCTGACGGATCACCCAATCGCCGGCCGCAGGCGCGCTGCGATCAATTCAGGCGCCTCGCCGGCGTGCGCGCGAATGCACGGCGTGCGCATCGGATCGCCGCCAGGACGCGCAAACCCGTGCTGCACGTCGATGCCGAGCGCGAACCCAGCCGCCCGCGCGATTTGAGCAAGCGACGCGGTCCAGGCGCCAGGCGCGAAGATGAGCGCCGCATTCGACGCCGGCGTGGCGTGGCGCAATCGCGTCAATTCGACGAGCGCCTGGGCGGGCGCCAGGCGTGCGGCCTTCGGTTCGACGATGACGGCGTCTCGCCCAGGGGAAAGTCCAATCGCATCGCGCGCGGCGATCAGCAACGGCCGCCCGTCGATCTTGGCGCGACCCGCCATCACGGCGAGCCAATCCTCGAGCGCAAGTATGCGCCAGCCCTCGCGTTCGAGCGCGCCGCGAACTGGCGCGCGGAAGGGCGCTTCGCCACGCGCCAGGAGCACGCCGCCATACGGCGCTGACCCGCGTAGTTCGGGAGCAGCGTCTGAGATCGCTTTCGCGACCGCGCTGCGCATGGCCCCGTCGAGCCGGCGCTTTGGCGTTGCGCCCGGCGTGTGAAGGAAGGCCGCCGCCACATCGAGCGCGATCTGCGGCCATCGGATGGCGCCAAGCGCCGCGATCGTTGGTCGCGGCGGCCACCGGAGCGCCGCTGCGGCGATCAGCGCATCGAGGTCCGCACCGGCGACGCCGCTGTCCGGCGCCGCGACGTCGATGGAATCGAGCAGATGGCCGCCAACATGCAAAGCCGCCACGAGATGATCTGCGCCATCAAGCGCGACATCGGGGCGCCTTTCGGTGACGTCGAAGGCGCGCGCGACCACCGGGCCGATGCGGACTCCGGATCCAGCGAACACGGAGGGTCCGCCGGCGCGTGCGCGCATATGGAGTTCGAGCGTCGACAATTGCCGGTGATCGGCGCCGCGCGCCGCGAGGCTGGCGACGAGGCGACCAATGTCCGCATCGAGGCGCGCCTTGTCTGCAGTCAGCGCCCGTCGATCGCACACGCGTCCGTAGGCGAGGGCGTCGAGGACCCGATCGGCCCAACTCGCGGGATCGAAACTCCAGCCGTCGAGCTCCGGTCCGGCATTGAGGGATTCAGCGGGATCGGCGCCGCCGCCGCACGCCACGGCGGCTGTGTGGACCGTGAAGCCCGCCAAGGAATCATGGGCTGCAGCGGCATCGAGCGCATCCGCGGCGTCGAAGGCGTGCCCGCGCGTGATCAGCGGTCCGGCGTCGCGCATCAGGCGCGCCGTCTTGCGCGAAAGCGATCCCTGAAGGCATCGGTAATAGGCGCGCGGCGCAGGATCTGCGGCGAAGCGCACGCCGGCGATCGCCAGCCGCTGCCAGAGTTCCCAATCTTCCGATCCCGTGAATCGCGGATCGAAGCCGCCGAGCTCGCGAATGACGCTCGTCCGCGCGATGATGCCGATCGGCGCGTGCGGGCACGACCTTGCGAACACGGCGCGCGCGTCCGACACGTCGGGCGGCCAATGCCGCGCGACGTGAACGCCGCCTTCGGCGACGCTGGCGTAGCCGATCAGAATGACGTCGGCCCCGCGGTTGCGCGCTGCGCACTCGAGCGCGCGGGCGTAAAAGGACGGGGACAGCCAATCGTCGGCGTCGAGGAAATGAACCCATTCGGCGTCGACCTGCGCGAGGCCGGCGTTGCGCGCCGCGGCCGGGCCGGCATTGGCCTGGGACAGGACGGCGACGCGCGGATCGCGAGCCGCGCATGCGTGGGCGAGCGCGAGCGTCGCGTCCTGCGAGCCGTCGTCGACGATGATGTTGCGCCACGCGCGCATGGTCTGCGCGCGCAGGGATTGAATCGTCTGCGGCAGCGTCGCGGCGGAATTGTAGGCCGGCGTGATGACGCAGATCTGCGGCTCAGCCGCGGCGGCGAAGGAACGCGACATTGGCGACGACATCCAAGCGATGGAAAATGAGCAGGTAGGCCGCGTAGACCAGCGCGCCGGTCGAAGCGATCGCGATCAGCGCCGCCCAGGCCGGCGCATCCGCGAGCAGGGGACGCACGGCGAAGGTCGCCGCCGCCATCAGCAGCGCGCCGCCGTAGGCCGGGGCGATCGCGCGGAGATAGGCGCCGAACGGCGCGCGCGCGGCGCGGCAAATGATCAGGCCGGAGATCGGATTGAGCACAAACCAGACTGCCGCGAGGGCCAGATAGGCTTGCACCAGGCCGCCGGCTGCAAACAGATAGATGGCGGCCGCGCCTGCGATCAGGTCGATGATGGCCAGCGCTGCGCCGAGCCCGGACCAATTGCGCGCGACCAGGATCGGCGCCCGGAAAAACGACATCGGAACGAAGAATGCGCCAAGGCTGATGATGGCGATCAGCGGCGCGGCCTGCGCGTAGTCGGCGGACAGGAACAGCCGCGTGATCTCGGGCGCGACGAGGCCAAGTCCGAGTTGCGCTGGGATCACCAGCATCGCCGCAAGGCTCATGACGCGCAGGAAGAATCCACGCGCGCCCTCGGGGTCGTCGCGCAGTCGCGACAGAACCGGCAGCCAGACCGCCATGACGGCGCCGGTCAGCGATCCGTGGAGAATTTCGAAGAACTTGCCGGCGACGCGCACGACGGCGAGGTCGGCCGCGCCGAGGCGAAGGCCGACGATGGTTTCGGTAACCCGCGCGCCAGCGACATTCAGCCCCTGCACCGCCCAGATCGGCCCGGCCCGGCGCGCAAACTCGAGAATTCGCGCCGGCGCCGCGGCGAGGCCCGGCGTCCAGCGCGTCGAAAGGAACAAGAACAGGTAGGAGACGATCGCCTGCGTCACCCGCTGCACGACGAACGCCCATTCCCGCGCCGGCGAAAACACGACGCCAAGCGCCAAGGCGCCGCTGACGAACACGCCCACCATGTTGCGCAGATTGAGGGTGCGGAAGTCGAGGTCTCTGAGGACGATCGCCTCCATGACGGCGAGCGCCGGAGTCAGCAGCAGCACCGCCGCAATTGGCGTCAGCACTGCGGCGAGCTCGGGGGCCTTGAAGGCCGCGGCGATCGGGTCGCGCAGGCCGATCAGCGCGGCGGCGGCGAGGGCGCAGATGCCCATGCCGCACCAAAAGGCGGCATCGAGGCTCGGACGGGAATAATCCTGGCTCTGGACGATGGCGTCGGTCATCGCCGAGCGGCCCTGGGAGGCGATCAGGTCGGTGAGAACGATCGCGAGCGCGAGAACGCCGAACACGGCCGGCGGCAATTGGGCCGCGAGGATGAAGAAGATCGCTGCGCTCGCCGCCTGGCTGACGGCGAAATTGGTCGCGTTCCAGATCAGCGAGGCGCGCACGGCGCCGCCGCCCTGGGCTTCCGCGGACTGCGTTTTGCTTTCGGCCAGGGCGGACAGGGGGGCGGCCTTTCTCGACCAAGCATGCCTGCGCCGGGCGATCGACGCGTTCCCTGGGCGAGGATGCAATCGTCGTGCCCTCAGCGTTTACCTTGATCGCGCACGAGGGCTCGCACTGCGACCGCCGAGATTGTATCGAAGCGCGACGAGCAGGGGATAAGTATGGACGCGCGCGTTTGGCCGCTTGAGGGCGTGCACAATTTCCGGGACTTCGGCGGCTATGACGCGGCCGGCGGGCGGGTCCGGACGGGCCTTTTGTTCCGTTCGGCGCATTTCGCCGAGGCGACCGACGCCGATCTTGACCGCCTCCATGGCCTCAACGCCCGCGCCGTGGTGGATCTGCGCCGGCCTGAGGAGCGGGTGCGCGATCCCAATCGCTGGCCGGGCGACGCCGCCGAGACGATCGCCAACGATGACGGCCAGATGGAATTGCCGCCGCACGTGGCGGTGATGATGCAGACCGACCTGACGTCGGAATCGGTCGCGCATTTCATGCACACCTCGTACGGCCACTACCCCTACGAGCCGCGCTATCGCGACCTCTACAGGCGGTTTCTGCACACGCTGGTCGAGACCGACAGGCCCGTCGTGATCCATTGCGCCGCGGGCAAGGACCGAACGGGCGTGGGATGCGCGCTGGTTCTCAGCGCGCTCGGCGTTCCGCGCGATGTGATCTTCGCCGACTACGAACTCACCAATGTCGTCGTCGACCTCGAAGCGCGGCTACCCGTCGTTCAGGCGACCATGGCGGAGCGGCTCGGCCGCACGGTTTCGCTGGAGGCGCTGCGCCCGATGATCGGCGTGCGGGCGGATTATCTCGCCGCCGCGTTCGCCAGCATCGAAGCGACGAGCGGATCGGTGGACGATTACCTGACAAGCGAACTGGGGATCGGGGCCGCGCAGCGGGCGAAGCTCGCCGCGCGGCTCGTTCAGTAGGCGGAGCGTTTACTCCGCCGCGAACATGTCCGCCGTCTTGCGCTTCTCGATCATGTGGTCGAACGCCGACCAGACGCCCTGATCGCCGTGCCAGTCGCCCTTGGTGGCGGCCTTCGAGTATTCGGTGGCGCGGGCTTCGAAAAAGTTCGCGTGCTCGACGCCATTGAGAATGGCGGTCAGCCACGGGATCGGATGCTCGGCCACTTCGTAGATTTTCGGCAGGCCGAGCTGGGTGAGGCGCCAGTCGGCGATGTAGCGGATGTAGGCCTTGATGTCGTCGGCCTTCATGCCTTCGACGGGGCCCATCTGGAAGGCGAGATCGATGAAGCGGTCCTCGAGGCTGACGACCGTCTTGCAGCATTCAACGATGTCGTCCTTCACCGCCTGCGTCAGCGCACCGGTTTCGGCGGCGAAGGCGTGGAACAGCTGGATCATGCCCTCGCAGTGCAGCGATTCATCACGCACCGACCACGACACGATCTGGCCCATGCCCTTCATCTTGTTGAAGCGCGGGAAGTTCATCAGCATCGCGAACGAGGCGAACAGCTGCAGGCCCTCGGTGAAGGCGCCGAACATCGCCACGGTGCGCAGGATGTCCTCGTCCGTCTCGACGCCGAACTTGCCCATGTAATCGTGCTTGGCCTTCATCTCTTCGTAGTCGAGGAAGGCGGCGAACTCGGTCTCGGGCATGCCGATGGTTTCGAGCAGCAGCGCGTAGGCGGCGATGTGGACCGTCTCCATGTTGGAGAAGGCCGACAGCATCATCTTGATCTCGGTCGGTTTGAAGACGCGCGCGTAGCGCTCCATGTAATTGTCGTTCACCTCGACGTCCGATTGCGTGAAGAATCGGAAGATCTGGGTGAGCAGGTTGCGCTCGCTATCGGTGAGCTTGGTCGCCCAATCCTTGCAATCCTCGCCGAGCGGGACTTCTTCGGGCAGCCAGTGGACCTGCTGCTGGCGCTTCCAGAAGTCGTACGCCCAGGGGTAGCGGAACGGCTTGTAGGCCCGCGAGGGCGTCAAAAGGCCATGGGCAGGCTGCGTCGCGGACATGCGCGTCTTCTCCGTCGGAACACTATATATGGCGACGATTATTCAATCGACCACCATCAGCGGTAGGCCGCGTCGGTTTATGGAGAGTTACCGCGCAGCCGGGTCGCGAGGCTAGGACGATTCGACCCGTCCGCGTCGACCCTGAGGACCAGCCCTACCGCCGGAGCGTGATCGCAAGGCCGGCGAAGCTCTGCTTGTCGGTGCGCTGGGCGTTGGAGACTTCCCGTTCCAGGTAGGTCAGCGAGGCCTGCAGCCCGCTGGCCTGGATGGTGATCCCGGCCTGCATGTCGCCGATCGTGACGCGGTCCTGAAGCCGCACGTCGCGGGCGCCGTTCGCCGTCGCCGGCGTCCAGGTCAGGGCCTGACCGTCCGAGGCGGCGAAGAAGTACCAAGACGGCCGGTCCCAGGTCGGCTGTTCGAATTCCGCGACGACGCCGCGCAGGCGACGCCCGATCCGGACTTCCGCGCCGCGCGCGACGCGCTCGCCCGATGCGCTGGATTCCAGGCTCGTGCGTTGGGCGAAGCCGACATCGAGGCCGCCAGGGCTGGTTGCCGCGGCGAGCGCGACTTCCCCCTCGACGCGGGCGTGGTCGCCGCCATCGAATGCGATCGACGCCGGCGCCTGTTCGACGGGAATGCTCAGCCGCAGCATCGGCTCGGCGCGCACGGTGAAGGTTGCGCGCGGCTTTTCATCCGCAAGCGGTACGACTGAAACGCGAGAGGCCGGCGACAGGGTCGCCAGCCTCTCTGCGTAGACTGTAATTTCATCGGGCTCGAAGGGTTCGAGCTTGGGGAGCATCCTCGCCAGCGCGCCGCCTGGGGAGGCCGGCAGCGCTAAGCGCACAATGGGCACGTCGTCTTGGGCGGCGGCCGTACTGAGGGGGGCGAGGACAGCGAGCGAAAGACTGACCGTCACCAGGAGGAGTCGTTTTGATTTCGGAGCCATCATGACCAAACTTTGGTTGAACTGGCTTAATGAAACGTTGCCGACGAACGCGATTCAGCCGGATTTCGCCTGTTTGGGCGGGAATCACGCTCTCGCAGAGCATTCATATAGCAATGTCGGCTTAGCGCTAACTTACAGATCGCAAATCTCGCTGCATCAGCACCACGTCGAGCACCCGCCCGAACTTGCGGCCGACGGCGTCCAGGCGACCGGCGTGGTAAAAGCCGAAGCGCGCATGCAGGGCGATCGAGGCGGCGTTGTAGGAATCGCCGATGACCGCGATCACCTGTTCGGCGCCGAGTGCCTGCAATTCGCCCAGCAATCCGCCCATCAGCGCCGAGCCGATTTTCAGGCCGTGCGCGGTGTGCGCGACATAGATCGAATCCTCGAACGTCTTGGCATAGGCCTGCCGGTCGCGGAATTGCTGCGCATAGGCGAAGCCGTAGACGCGGCTCACGTCGTGGGCGTCGCTGGCGACCAGGAACGGCCAGCCGCGGCCGACGACCTTCGACCAGCGGGACGTCATTTCCTCGAGATCGGGCGGTTCGGTCTCGAATGTGCCGGCGCCCGTTATGACGGCGTGGGCATAGATCAGCTGGACCCAAATCAGATCCTGCTGGAAACAGGGGCGCACGACGATTCCGCGCGTCGTCCTGTCGTGCGGAGCGGGGGGCTGAGCAGCGCTTGGCATCCGCGCTTCTTGGCGCCGTCCGGCGTTTCGATGCAAGAGCGGGCATGGAGACCCAAGCATGGTCGGTGCAAAACGAAAGCGCGACGTCGAAAATCTGAGCGGTCTGCTCGATCGGCTCGCGGAGCAGACAACGGCCATCGTCGGCGCCGGCGAGACAGTGCACATCGGCGCTTTGCTCGACGCCATTGGGCGGCGCGCCTACGGCCCGCTGCTGCTCGCTATAGGGCTGTTTGCGATTTCGCCGCTGACGGTGGTGCCTGGGCTCACTTGGGCGACAGCGGCCCTGACGTTCGTCATCGCGGCCCAGCTCGCGATCGGGCTTAAGCGCCCCTGGGTGCCGCGCCAGGCGCTCGAGATCGCGGTTCCGAAACAGCCGCTCGATAAGGCGATCCGCGCGCTGCGGCCATGGGCGGCGCGAGTCGACAAGATCGTGCGGCCGCGCTTCGTGGCGCTCGCTGATCCGCCCTGGGTCAACCTCGCCGGCGTGCTCGCCATGGCCGCGGCGGCAGTGACGATCCCGCTCGGGTTCATTCCGTTGGCGCCGTTCGTTCCTGGCCTTGCGATCGTTCTGCTCGGGCTTGGCGTCACGGCGCGCGATGGGCTGCTCCTGAGCTACGGCGCCGCGGCGATGGTCGGGGCAGGGTGGCTGGTGTGGCGCGTCGCTTCGGCGGCGCTGTGAGGAGCGCGGATAGCCGCACGACGCTGCGCGTCTGCGGGTACGAATAGGGACAAGGCGGAGCGTCTAGGCCTTCGGCCGAATAAGTTTTGGTTTGGGTAGATCGGCTTTCGCCGCTCCGCCTTGTTCGACGCGCCGGTTTGGTC
>JBMOIB010000009.1:0-45189 GCA_049317545.1 Caulobacterales bacterium
AGCCGTCATTGGCGCCGCCGCGGTAGATCCAGGGCTGATCCTTGTAGGCGCGCTGATAGTAATTGTGGCCGAGCTCGTGGTGGATCGTGGAGAAATCCTCCGCATTCACCTTCGTGCACATCTTGATGCGGATGTCTTCCTTGTCGTCGAGGTTCCAGGCCGAGGCGTGGCAGACGACTTCGCGGTCGCGCGGCTTGGTGATCTGGGAGCGCTCCCAGAAGGTCTGCGGCAGCGGCGCGAGGCCGAGCGAGGTGTAGAAGCCCTCGCCGGTCTTCACCATCTTCACGGGATCGTAGCCCTTGGCGACGAGGACCTTGTCCAGGTCGTAACCGAGGCCGCCGCCTTTCGTCTTGGGTTCGACGACGTCGTAGATGTTGCCCCAGGACTGCGACCACATGTTGCCGAGAAGATCGGCGCGGATCGGGCCGGTGCGCTTTTGCACGGCGTCGCCGTACTTCTCATTGAGCCGTGCGCGGACGTAGCAATGCAGGTTCTTGTAGAACGGCTGCACTTGGCTCCAGAGGCGGTCGGTCTCCTTGGCGAAATCATCCGGCGGCATGTCGTACCAGGACCGCCAGATGGCGCCGACGTCCTTGTAGCCGAGCTCGGCGGCGCCGGTGTTGGCGAGGTCGACCAGCCGCACGTAATCGGCGCGCATCGGCGGGCTGACGGTGCGCCAGCCTTCATAAATCGCCTTGGTCTCGGCCGGGTCGCGCGACGACGCCAGGATGTCTTCAGCGTCGCCCAGCGTGAGGACCTTGCCCTTGTAGGAGAACTTGCCGGTCGAATAGGTGCTGTCGAGGCGCGAGCCGATCGTCGCCATTTCGTCGGCGGCGCCGGGCCGGGCCGGCGTGGGGAACGTGATGCCGCGCTTGATCAGATCGACCTTGCGGCGGGTGTCGCCGTCGAGCTTGAGGCCGTCGAACCGCGACGCCTCACGCGCGTAGGCGGTGCCGGCCTCGGCGATCTCGGCGCCGGCTTTGGCTTCCAGCCATTGCGTGTCTTGGGTGATGTAGGTGGCGCGCACCCAGGCGGCGCGGGCGGCGTATTCGGCGCGCTTGGACAGATCCGTCTCGACGCGGGCGACGAACGCTTTGGCCTCGGCCGGGGTCGGTGCGGCGGGTTTGTCGGCGGCGCCGGCCAACACGATGGCGGCGGCGCTTGCGGCGACTAAGAGCAAACGTTTCATGGGGCTCCCCTGAATTGGCGCCAGGAGGTGACGGCGCCAGACCGGCGCGGTCAAGCCGCGCGCGCCTTGAACCGGCGCATGGCAGAGCGCAGATCAACGCCATGATCAATCTGGACCCTTCCCTCGCCGCGTTGCTCGAGCGCGCAAAGCTGCGGCCGTTCGATTGGCGCGAACCGGTCGACGCGTTGCGACGCCAATTCTGGCGCCAGATGCATGCCTGGGAGAGCGAAGGCCCGGCGCTCGCCGAGATCCGCGACCTCAATGTGGACGGGGCGGATGGGCCTTTGCGCGCGCGGCTCTACACCCCGTTCGCCGCCGGCGTGACCTCGCCGGGCCTGGTGTTCTTCCATGGCGGCGGTTTCGTCATGGGCGACCTCGACAGCCACGAAATGCTGTGCCGCCGTCTTGCAGACTCAGGCCGGCTGCGCGTGCTTTCGGTCGCCTACCGACTGGCGCCGGAGAACCGCTGGCCGGCAGCCCCGGAGGACGCGCTCGCCGCGACCCGCTGGGCGTACGCCAAGGCCTCCGAGATCGGGTTCGATCCGGCGCGCATCGGCGTCGGCGGCGACAGCGCGGGCGGCAATCTCGCCGCGGTCGTCGCGCAGGGCCTCAAACGCGAAGGCCACGCGCCGCTCAAGGCGCAGGTGCTGATCTATCCGTGCACGCAGTTTCTCAGCATGACGCCGTCGCAGCTGCGCCTGCAGGAGGGCTATGTGCTCACCCAGGCGGCGCAGGACTTTTTCGTGCGCCAGTACCTTCCGAACCGGGAAGCCGCCCACGACTGGCGCGCCTCGCCGCTGGTGACGGACGATCTCGCCGGCCTGCCGCCGGCCTATGTCGTCACCGCCGGCTTCGACCCTCTGCTCGATGAGGGCAAAGCCTACGCCGACCGGCTCGCCGCGTGCGGCACGCCGGTGACGTACAAAGACTACGGCGATCAGGTGCACGGCTTTTTCAACATGACGGCGCTGTCGAAGACCGCCCGCGACGCGATCGCCGCCTGCGGCGTCTGGCTGGCGAAGACCTTGGCGGACTAAGCGCCGTCCGCTGTCAGGCGCGCGGCTCGCGCGTCGCTGAAAAGGCGATCGCGGCGGCCGCCAGCATGAGGATCGCGCCAAGCCCGAAGGGCGCATTATGGCCAAGCGCGTCGAACACCGGCCCCGCGGCGAGCGGCCCGAACACGCGGCCGAGCGAGGACGCCGATTGCTGAACGCCGAGCACCGCGCCGCGCTCCTCTGCGCTCGCCTCCCGGC
Organism: Caulobacterales bacterium; assembly: GCA_049317545.1. GTDB lineage: Bacteria > Pseudomonadota > Alphaproteobacteria > Caulobacterales > Aquidulcibacteraceae > REEB506. Next base: position 2,443 of record JBMOIB010000009.1, read on the forward strand.
TCACCAGCGATTGCAGGCTGGGACTGACGACGCCGCCGCCGAGCGCGAGCAGCGCCATCGCCGCAACGGTGTGGACGGGCGTGTGCGCAAAAACCAGGAACCCGAAGCCCGCGGCGTAAACCAGGAGCCCGCCGACCAGCAGCCGCGCCTCCCCGAACCGCTTTGACAATCGCCCCATGGCCCCGCCCTGCAGCGCCGCCGTAACCAGACCAAGCACGGCGAAGGTCGCGCCGAGCTGCGGCGGGCCCCAGGCGAGCTCCTTCTCCGACCACAGGCCAAACGACGATTCCATCAGCGCCTGGGCCGTAAGCGTGATCAACGTCACGGCGACGAGGGCGAAGAGACGCGGGCGGGTCCAGAACGGTGGGATGCCGCCGACGCGGCGCGGCGCATCGGCCGGACGCGTTTCAGGCAGAACGGCGAGCGCCACCAGCGCCGAGACCCCGGCGATCGCCGCGGCGATGTAAGCGACGCGCGCGAAATCGACCTGGGCCGGATCAGCGCCGGCGACCAGGCCGCCGATCGCCGGACCGACGATGAAGCCGAGCCCAACCCCCGCGCCAAGCACGCCCATGGTGCGTGCGCGGGTCTGATCCGTGGAAAGGTCCGCCCCCGCGGCGAAGGCGGCGGCGATGTTGCCGGCGACGAGCCCGGTCAGGAAGCGCGTCACGCCGATCTCGTCGATCGTTTCGGCCTGAGCGAGCACGACGTAAAACACCGCCGTCAGGGCGAGCGTGGCGATCAGGATCGGCCGGCGGCCGAAGCGGTCCGACAAGCGGCCCCAGAGCGGCGCCGCGATAAACTGGCCGAGGGAGTAAGCGCCGATCGCATAGGTGATCTGCGTCGCGCTCGCGTCGAGGTGCGCGCCGAAGAACGGCACGATCGGGATGACGATCCCAAACCCGGTCATCGACACGAAGACGACGAGAAACAGCGCGAGCAAGGGCCCGCGGCTCGAAGCGCGCTCAGGCGGCATCAAATCTCCGGCAAATCAGCCCGTTGCGACCTTAAACGCCGGCGCCCGCGCAGGCGAGCGACGGTTCGCCGCGGGGCTCAGCTGGGCTTGGCGGGATTGATCGGCGGCGGCGCGTTCGGGTTGACGTAGGGGGCGAGGTCCGCCCAGGGGACTTTGACCTCCTGCGCGCCGAGTGCGAACGGGCCGATCGAGTACGGCGGGAAGACCAGGACGAGGCCATCCTCGGCGATCGTCCAGTTGTGCGCCTTGGTGGCGGTGTCGCGGACGTCGCCAGCGCTCGGCGCATCGGCTCCCATCGCCTTGAATTCCTTGGTGAGGGTGCGCATGGCGCGGCGGGTCAGGAACGTCTCCCAGCCGGAGCCGTCCTTGAACATGTCGGCGGCGGTGATCTCGCGGCCCTGGTCCATCAGCACGGTGACGGAGGTCATGCCGTTGTTCGGGTGCGCGGCGCCGAGATTGTAGTCCGAGGTGATGAACTGCACCGAGACCAGCTGCGGACTGGCGAAGGTGATTTTGTAATCGGACGTCTCGGACGTGGCGTCGTCCAGCTTGAACTTCGGCTGGCCGATCCTGGCCATGATGGCGTTGAACTTCTGCGCGGCCGCGCCGGCGGCGTTGTCTATCCGCGGATAGCGCAGCTCGCGCGTGATGGCCGGCGGGGCGGCGTCGCTCGCGCCCGCTGCGGCGGCGATTTCGGCGGTCACGGGCTGGGCGGCGTTGAGTTCGACGCGTTGGAAGGTGAAGCCGCCCTTCTGCTCGACGGCGGTCTTGGCGTCCTTCAAGCGCTGGGCGAGCGCATCCTTGAGGCATTGCTCGGTGTTGGGGTCATTGGCGCCGACGCCGCAGGCGACCGCCTGCGATTCGAGCCAGGCGCGCTGGCCGTCGACGATCAACTTGTCGCCTTCCGTCGAAACGGTTTCGGCGGCGGCCGCGAGATCGGCTCTGATTTTGTCGACCGTCGCGGCGAGCGCAGGGTCGGCGCAGATCTTCTGCGCGAGGCCCGCCTTGTCCTTGCAGGAATCGAGCGCGGCTTCGATCGAGGCCGCGGGCGCTTCGGCCGACCCTGACGCACCCGCATCAGGCTTTTTCGCCGCTTGCGGGCCGCAGGCGGCCAGACCAAGAGCGATGGCCAAAATCCAATTCCGTGATGGCGCCGCCATGGGCCTCCCTCCATTTGGGGGCGGACCCTGCCATAGGCGGGCGCCCCCGTCATCCCGCCGTACGCTCTGGCGCCTGCGACAGCGCGCGCCTAAGTCTCGTCGATGCCCGTTGCACCGACCTATGCGCCTGACGCGCGTTTCGCCGCCTTAGGGCCGGATTTCGCCGATGTCGTGGCGCCGGCGGCGTTTCCTGAACATCGCCTGCGCTGGCGCAATCATAGATGGGCCGAGAGCGTGGGCCTCGGCGCGCTCGACGATGAGGAATGGCGCGCCGCTTTCGCGCGGTTCGAGCCGTTGCCGGGCAACCAGACGGCGCCGCTCGCGCTGCGCTATCACGGCCACCAGTTTCGCGTTTACAACCCGGATATCGGCGATGGCCGCGGGTTTCTCTATGCGCAGGTGCGCGACCGCCATGGCCGGCTTCTCGATCTCGCCACCAAGGGCTCCGGCCGGACGCCCTATTCGCGTTTCGGCGACGGTCGCCTGACGCTGAAAGGCGGCGTGCGCGAAGTGCTCGCCGCGCACATGCTCGAAGCGCAGGGCGTCTATACGTCCAAGGCCTTCGCGCTGTTCGAAACCGGCGAGAGCCTCGAGCGCCCGGACGAGCCCTCGCCGACCCGGTCGAGCGTGCTGACGCGGCTGTCGCATGGGCATGTGCGGTTTGGCATGTTCCAGCGGCACGCGTTTCATGATCGACCGGACCTGGTGCGCCGCCTCGTCGATTATTGCGGCGAGGCCTTTCATCCAGACGTCCTGGAGGTCGACGAGGCCGCAAGACCGGCGGCGCTTCTGGAAGCTGCAGTGGCGGCGAGCGCGCGGCTCGCCGCGCAATGGATGGCGGCCGGGTTCGTGCACGGCGTGCTCAACACCGACAACCTCACCGTCACCGGCGAAAGCTTCGACTACGGGCCATGGCGCTTCCTGCCGACAAGCGCGCCGGGCTTCACCGCCGCCTATTTCGACCATTCCGGCCTCTATGCCTTCGGGCGTCAACCGGAAGCGGTGTCTTGGGCGCTCGCGCAATTGGCCGGAGCGCTGACCAGCGTCAGCGAAACCGATCCGCTCGAATCCGCGCTGCGCGGCTTTGCGCCGGCCTATCAACGGGCGTTGCGGGATGCGACATTTGCGCGCCTCGGTCTGGACGCCAGCGACCTGCGGGCGGATCTTGAGTTCCTGCAGGCTTTTTTCGCGTGGCTCACCGAAAGCGAGGCCGGGTGGGCGCAGACCTTTCATGACTGGTTCTGCGGACCAGCGAGCGCCAAGCGCGCCGCCGCGAGCCCGCAGGCTGCGCTTTATGCCGCGTCGGCCTTTGCGACGATCCGCGACGGCTTCGAAGCCCGCAGCCCGGTGCGGGCGCAACGTCTTGACGACCCCTATTTTTCCCGCTCGACGCCGGTCGATCTCCTGGTCGATGACGTCGAGGCCGTCTGGAACCCGATCGCCGCACGGGACGACTGGGGCGTCTTCGAGAGCAAGATCGCCGAAATCGACGCCTTGCGCGGCGCCCTCGCCCTCGCCTGCCCGCAGCCTTGACCTCTCTGCGGCTGCGTTTAGTTCGAACCCGCCGAAGGGGCTGCTTCGCCCGCCCGCCAGTGCGTCATGGCGATGTCATAAGCGGGTCTTAGACGCTGCCCCAGTCAACGACGAGGATCACCCATGCGCTCCGCTCACGACGCCGCTCCGCACAGCCCGCACATCCAGGACCTGATTTCGCGACGCGGCATCCTGGCCGGCGCGGCGGCGCTTCCTTTTTTGTCGCTCGCCAATAGCGCCGACGCCGCAGCGCTCGCCCAGCCGATCCGCGCGCCGACGTTCAAGCCGGTCGCGGCCACCCACGCCGACGCCGTCACCGTGCCGGAAGGCTATGCCGCGAAAACCCTGATCGCCTGGGGCGACGCGCTGTTCGACGGCGTCGCGCCGTTCGATCCCAATGCCGTCACGCGGGCGGACCAGGAACTGCGGTTCGGCCAGAACAACGACATGCTGGCGATCTTCCCGGCCCAGTGGACCTATCCGAAGGCCAAGGACCAGAACAAGTTTCTGCTCTGCGCCAACCACGAATATTTCGATCCGAACATGCATTTCCCGGCCGCCGCCAAGCTCGGCGATTTCACAGCCGAGAATTACGCGGCCTGCTTCGCGTCGATGGGCGTTTCCGTCGTGCAGATCGAGCGTACCGCGGACAATGCGTGGCGCGTCGTGCGCGACGCCAAGCCGGGCGCCGGCGTCAATCGCCGCATCACGCCCTACACGCCCGTCGTGTTCTCCGGACCAGCGGCGCAGCATCCTTGGATCGTCGCGGCGGGCGAAAAGGTGAACGCCATCGAGCCGGGCGCGCCGGCCGGCGCAATCGCCTGCGGCACGCACTCCAATTGCGCCGGCGGCGAAACGCCGTGGGGCACTTATCTGACGTCGGAAGAGAACTTCAACAGCTGGTACTACAACACCGGCGAAGCCGACGCCGGCTACAAGGCCGAACCGACGCTTCAGCTCGATGCGGACAATTTCGGCTACCCGCTGCTTCGCACGCTCAAACGCCCGAACCAGCCAAAGCAATTCGACATCGCCGAAGTGCAAAGCGGCCCCGCGCTCTACGGCTGGAACGTCGAAATCGATCCTTATGATCCGACCTTCATCCCGCGCAAGCGCACCGCGCTCGGCCGCAAGAAGGGTGAATGCGCCACCACGGCGCTTTCCAAGGACGGCCGCGTCGTCGCCTATATGGGCGACGATCAGGTCGACGAATACATCTACAAGTTCGTCACCAAGGGCCGCTTCAACCCAAAGGACCGGGTGGCCAATCGCAATTTGCTCGATGACGGCGTGCTGCATGTCGCGCGCATGAACGAAGACGGCACGGGCGAATGGCTGCCCCTGACCCTGGCGCGCGCCAACGCGGCGGCCAAGGCGGCGGGCTTTCCGCACCCATTCAAGGATCTGGGCGACGTCATGGTGCGCGTTCGCGAAGCCGCGCGTCTGATGGGCGCGACGCCGATGGACCGCCCGGAGGACGTTGAGGCCATTTGCGACGCCAAAGGAATTGGCACGGGCTCGGTCCTCGCCGTCATGACGAAGAACCCGCAACAAGGCTTCGATCGGCCGGGCAATCCGCGCCGTCGCGATGCGCAGTATCCGAACCGCGCGCAGCCGAACCTTTCCGGACACATCATCCGGATCGAAGAAACCGGCGCCGATGTAGCGGCTTCCACGTTCCGCTGGGGCGTGTTCCTGCTCGCCGGCGACCCGAACGCCGCCAGCCTGATCGAAAAAACCCGCGGCGGCCAAAGGCTGCATACCGACGTCGCGGTCAACGGCAAAGCGACCTTCACCGGCGACCGGTTCGCCTGCCCCGACAACATCGCTTTCGACGGCGCGCAGAACGTCTGGATTTCCACCGACGGATCGCCGGACGTATTTGACGGCAACGATCAGGTTCTGGTCACCACCACCGCCGGCGCGGGCCCGCGCGAAGTGCGCCGCTTCCTCGTCGGCCCTGTCGGCAGCGAAATCTGCGGCCCGATGCTGGCGCCCGATGACCGCGCCTTCTTCTGCGCCATCCAGCACCCCGGCGAGAGCGCCGTCGACGGCAAGTCGTTCAGCGATACGCGTTGGGCGGGCGGCGCGCCGCTCTCGGCGTTCCCGGACGGCAGCTGGCCGCGCTCAGCGGTTGTGGTCGTCGTCAAGACGGACGGCGGACTGGTCGGAAGCTGAACGAGGACTCTGCGCCGCCGGCCTTGCCTCAGATCGAGGCGGTCGGCGGCGGCGTTCAACGCTTGCGGAATTTGCGGTTGGTCATTGCCGGCGCGAGCTTCATCGCGGCTTTGACCTGATCGGCGTCCTTGGCCTTGTCGCCGTCGGACAATTGCGACCATGGCACCAGATTGGGATGCACGCGGCGGTCGTTGTCGCGGTTGGCGCCCGGTCGCCAGCCCGACATCAGGCGCTCGGCCGACCACCGCTGGTGTTCGATTTCAGCGAGCTTTGCGGTCATGTCCTCAGGCAGCGCGACCGCCTCCCCGGCGCCGCGTTCAGGCGCAGCGATAAAGCCCATGTCCCACATCTTCACGAGCGCATGGTCGGCGGTGGCGCGATTGGCGGCGCGGTAGGTTTCGCCGACGTCTTCGAAAGACCGGCGCATGGCCTCCAGCGCGCGATCGGCGTCGTGGCCCCGTTCGGCGACGCCCTGCTGGTACATCTGGTGGGCGATTGCGGCCCCCACATCGAGCGCGCCGTCGATGATCAAGCGACGCGTCGCCGTTTCCTGGCAGGCCCCGAACGCTTGCAGATAGGCGTCGTCCACGTCGGGCGTCATATCGCCGCCTGCATAGAGCTTGGAGAATTCCGAGACGTCGGATTCCTTCATGAAGATCGGCGCCGGCCAGATCGGGCCGTTGTTGGCCGCCCGCAGCAGCGCGAGGGACAGCGTGATCGTCGAGGCGTCGTCGCCGGTCGCGACCACGGCCGCGGATACGGGACCGCGAGCTTGCTCGATCTCGTGCAGCAAACCCTCATTGAGCGGGCGCAGCGACCAATCGTAGGGCAGGAAGGCGACGTCCGCCCGCCAGAGGTCGTGAGCGCGGGCGTGCGGGTAGCGGGCGTCGAAACGCCGGGCCGCCGATTCCGGATTCTGCGTCACGACAGTGATCCGCGGCGCCTCGAAATGCGCCGACCAAAGCGTCACCAAGGCGCGCACGGCGACCGCCTCACCGGCGGCGTCGAACCCGAAGATCACCATGTGCGGCCGCGGGTGACGATGGCGGTGCGCAACGTCCAGGATGGCGGGCGCATAGCGGACGATCAGGGCGCGCGCGGCGAGCTCGTCGAGAGAAAACGGGCGCGCATCCGGCGTGCTGACGGGGCGGCGGCGCTTGCGCGTATCGGTCTGCTTGTCCCTCTGACGCTGTTCCCAGGCGCGCATTTCGCGGGCCTCCTGGAGCAGCATAGGCGACACGAGCCCAACGTGGATGACCGCGGCCTTGTGGCGCGGTCGGGTCTTGGCGATCGCCCGTACGGCAGCCTCGGTGCGCAGATTGCGCGTATCGTCCGTATCCAGCGCGACGACATGGGCGGCGGTGCCCGCGCGCGCCGACCGGAGCGCATCGGTGACGGTGGGATCGCCCGCAACGATCATCACGCCGCTCTTGCGCATCGCCCAGGCGGTCTCGTCGGAGAGCGTTTCGGCGACCAGAACCACGACGTCCCCGGCCGCAGCGCAATTGCGGGCGAGCGCGGCGGCGGCCGGGCTTGAACCCGTAACGACCACATGGTCGGCCGAGCCGGCATGGAAGAATTGCGCGAGCGATGACCCAAGCTGGCCGGAGAAGGCGAACGCCAGGCCGACGACCGGGACGGCGAGGCCCGCGAAGCGCGCGATCTCCGCCCACCGATTGGACGCGGGCGACAAATAATCCTGCACGCCGATGGCGCCGAACGTCTTGTAGAGCGCATCGAGCTCAATAGGGCCGCCGGCGGCCGCCTCAGACCTTAATCCCGCGTAACCGGCCAGAATCCAGATGCCGACCAGGATGACGAGGACGCCCCACCGGACCAGGGGCGCGCGCGCGTGGGCGAACCGGGTGAGCCCGGAGGCCGCCCGCGACCAGGTATTGCCGTGACGCCGCGACATTCCATCCTCCCCTTGAGCGCCCCGCAGACGAGGCTGCGCCAGCCGTGCGGCAGGCGCAAGGCCGGACGGCGCCTGCGGCAACCCGGCGTTCACGCCTGCATGTTATTGATAACGCGTTTAAGTCAGGCCGTCCCGTCGGCCGGCGCGCCGGAAAGCTTGCCAAATGCCGAGCGAAACCGCCCGTTCCATTCTCGCCGCCTCCCAGCAGCGCAGGCGCGAAGCGCCTGTCCTGGCGATGGTGGCTGTGGTCGCCGCGGGCTTCGCTGCCGCGGCGCTCGATCAGATCTGGCCGCTCTATTGGGCGGTGGTCTGCGTGATCGCCGAGCGCATGGCGCGCAAAACGCTGCGAACGCTTTCCGAAACCAGGTCCATCGATCGCGTCACGTTCGGTCGCGCGGCCGCGGCCGCCGCGTTCGCGTCTAGCGCCTATGCGGCGCTGCCGGCGGTCTTGTGGGTCCAGGGCGAGGCGCATCTGGGAACGGCGGCCGCCGCCCTCTGGTGCGGCGCAATGCTGCGAGCGCTGAGCGACGTGCAACGCAGCCGCCTGCACAACATTTTCGCGCCGTGGAAACGCGACCCCCTCTTGTGGGTCGGGTTGGCGGGCGCCGCGCCGCCGGTCATCGCGGCCTTAGCGGCGATTGCTTTCCTGAGCGCGGACGGGCGCATCGCATCGGCGCTCCTCACACTGGTCGGGCTCGCGGGCTTTGCGGTGATCGCGCTGGTTTTGCGGCGCCGACAAGCCGAGACCCAGCGGGACCTCGTGCGGGCCCTCGATGAGCTCCGCGACCAGCGCGAGATCGCCAATCTGATGTTCGAACAGAGTTCGCTCAATGTGGCTCTCTGCGATCGCGAAATGCGGATTCTGGCGGTCAGCCAACGCTGGCGCGAGGCGTTCGACGGCGGCGGCGACAGCACCGGGATGACGTTCTACGAAGCGCTGCCCTGGTGCCCAACGCACTGGCGCAAAGCCCACGCCGCCGGGCTCGCGGGCCAGGTCGTGCGCGAAGAGGAAGACGCCATTCTCGGCCCGGACGGCCAGACGCGCTTTTCGCGATGGGAGGTCAGGCCTTGGCGCACCGCCCGCGGGGACATCGGCGGGGTCATGGTTTACGGCCAGGACATCACGCCGTTCGTTCAAGCCCGGCGCGAAAACCAAGGAAATCTCGAGCGGCTGCAGCACGCGCTGGAAACGGTCGGCGCTGCCGTGCTGGAGGTCGATCTGCAAGGCAAGACCGTCATCGCTTCGCCCAACGTCGTCGACATCCTGGGCGAAGCGCCGACCTTCGCCGACGTCGTTTCGTTTTCGTCGCGATTCCTCCCGCCGGAGGATCGCGCGCTGGTGCGCGAGGCGATGCATGCAATTGTCATGGGCGGCGAACGGCGCATCATCGAGCACCGCGTGCTTCGCCCTGATGGATCGATCGCTTGGGTCCAGACGTCGGGCCTGCGGCTCAGCGCGCGCGGCTCCATCGTGCTCCTTTTGAGCGACATCACCACTCGCAAGGCGCGCGAATCAGCCTTCCTGGACGCCATGCGTCAGGCTGAAACCATGCTGTCCGCCAAACGTGCGCTGACGACGCCAGCAGCGCGCCGCGCCGGCGCGCTTCGACTTGTCGACGAAGACGCGCCCCCTCCGACCACCGCCAGCGACCATATCGACGAATTGTTCGAACGGCTGGCAGGCCTTCTGCGCGAACTCGACGTGCGCGACCGCGCGTTGGGTCATGCCATGCGCGACCTGGAAGACGCCCGCGCCCTGGCGGAGGCTGCAAGCCGGGCGAAATCGCAATTCCTGGCGAACATGAGCCACGAACTGCGCACGCCGCTCAATGCGGTGATCGGCTATTCCGAAATCCTGATGGAAGATCTCGCGTTCTCCGGCGCCGCGGAAAGCGCCGAGGACGCCGCTCGGATTCGCAAAGCCGCGCGCCACCTCCTCGAATTGATCAACGAGATTTTGGACCTGTCCAAGATCGAGGCTGGGCGTCTCGAAATGCGTCCGGAACCGACCGATCTGGCGCAGATTCTTCGCGATGTCGCCGAAGCGGTGCGGCCAGCGGCGCAGGCCGCTGGCACGCAACTGACGCTTGTTGCGCCGCCCGCCCCCATCGCGCTGGTCACCGATCCGACCCGATTGCGGCAGTGCCTGCTCAACCTGTTCTCAAACGCGACCAAGTTCACGCAGAACGGCGTCATCGAAGTCACCGCGCAGGCGACCGGCGACGACCCCGCGGGTGTTTTGACGATCGCCGTGAAAGACAGCGGAATCGGCATGTCGCCGGAGCAGCTGGCGCGACTCTTCCAACCGTTCGTGCAGGCCGATCCGTCCGCTACGCGCAAGTACGGCGGCACTGGACTTGGCCTCGTCATCACAAGGCGGCTGGCGCGCGCGCTTGGCGGCGACGTCGCAGTTGAAAGCGCCCTGGGAGAAGGCTCGACCTTCACACTGACGATCGCCCGCGATCTTGAGGCCTGGGTCGCCGAATCCGCCGCCAACGACGACGCGCCGGCCGGCCGCACGGTCCTAGTGTTCGATAAGGACGCATCTTCCGCCGCGGCGGTTCGCGGCGCGGTCGAGCCGCTCGGCTACCATGTCGCCACCGTCGAACGCGCCAGCCATGCGGTTGCGGCCGTGCGGCGATTGCAGCCGGCTCTTGTACTTCTGACGCTCGATCAGCCCGACGATCTCGGCTGGGACGTGCTCGACGATTTCGCCCGCTACGATGATCTCCGCGGCGTTCCGGTCATCGTGCTTGCGCCGGAACAGGACGCCCATCGCATTGCGCGCTACGGCGCTTGCCTGCACCTCGCCAAGCCGCTCGAGGCGTCCACGCTCGCCGCAGCAATCGTGCGCCTCGCGCGCCCAACACCAGCCCTTCCAGGAGAGTCTCGTGCATATCCTTCTCGTTGAAGACCATCCCGACAATCGTGAAATGCTGACGCGGCGCCTGGAGCGCAAAGGCTTCAAGGTCTCGTTCGCCGTCGACGGCGCCGAGGCCATCACGCGGCGCTTCGAACTCGACCCCGACGTCGTGATCATGGACATCAGCATGCCGGTCATGTCCGGCCTGGAAGCGACGCGCGAAATTCGCGCGCGCGAAACGACGCGCCGCGTACCGATCGTCGCGCTCACGGCCCACGCAATGGAAAGCGCCCGCCAGGATTGCACCGAGGCGGGCTGCGACGCGTTCACAACGAAGCCAGTGGATTTTCCGGCGCTCTTGGCGATCTTGGCGCCATACGCCGCCGACGCTGCCTGAACCGCGAAGCTCAGGCCGCGCGCTTGTCGCCGGCCAGATGCGCGCGCACGCGCGCCACGAGGACCGGGAAGGAATACGGCTTGGCGACATGGTCGTTGGCGCCTGCTTCGAGCAGCCGCACGATCAGCGGATCCTCGTCGCGGGCGGTGACCATGATGACGGGCAGGTCCCGTTTGCTCCAGCGCGCGCGGATGCGTTGGAGGGTCTCAAGCCCATCCATGCCGGGCATCATGTAATCGAGGAGGATCGCAGCGTACGTCTGTCGATCGAGCATCTCCAGGCATTCGGCGCCGCTTGCGGCCTCCTCCACCTTGAAGTGCGCGACCATGAGGCGACGGCGCAGGACGATGCGGTTGTCGTCGATGTCGTCGACCACGAGGATCCGCGGCCAATCTTCGCCGAGGTCTAGTCCAGTGCGCGTCGTCGGTCCGGTATCCATGGAGACCTCTCTAACCAGACCTTAGGAGGACGAGGTAAACCAATTCCTATCGCGTTCCGCGCCCAGTTGCCGGGCGGCGGGCGGCATGCTTAGTCGATCGCGTCCCAAGGCCCCGTAGCTCAGCTGGATAGAGCAGCTGCATCCTAAGCAGACGGTCGGGAGTTCGAATCTCTCCGGGGCCGCCACAGCCGAAATCCTCGCAACGACACGACCTGCCGCCATGAACCGCATTTTCGCCGCCCGCGGGCCGACTATTTTCGACGAAATGTCGCGCCGCGCGCAGGCGGCGGGCGCGATCAATCTCGGCCAGGGCTTTCCCGAAGACGATGGGCCGCTGGCGCTGCGCGAGGCGGCGGCGCGGGCCTTGATCGAAGGCCAGAACCAATACCCGCCGATGCGCGGGACGCCGGCCCTGCGCGCAGCGATCGCCGCCCATTACGCGGCGCATCAAGGCGTCGCGCTCGACCCGGCGCGCGAAATCGTCGTCACCTCCGGCGCCACGGAGGCGCTTGCAGCGTCGTGCCTCGCGCTCCTCAACGACGGCGACGAAGCGGTCATTTTCGAGCCCGCCTACGACGCTTACCGCCCCCTGATCGAGCGCGCCGGCGGCCGCGTCCGCGCCGTACGCCTCGCCCCGCCGGACTGGCGCATTCCGCCGGGCGCCCTTGAAGAGGCGTGCGGGCCGCGCACGCGGCTTATCCTCGTCAACACGCCGCTCAATCCCGCCGCCGCCATGCTGCATCCGGACGATGTCGCGCGCGTCGCCGCGGCTGCGATTACGCATGACGCTGTCGTCGTCAGCGACGAAGTCTGGGAGCATGTGACGTTTGATGGCTTCGCGCACAGCACTTTGCTCGCGGCGCCGGGCTTGCGCGAACGGACGATCAAAATCGGCTCCGCTGGCAAATTGTTCGGCATGACGGGATGGAAGGTCGGCTGGACATGCGGGGCCGCGCCGCTGGTCGAAATGGTCTTGAAGGCGCACCAGTTCCTGACCTTCACAACGCCGCCGAACCTGCAGACGGCGGCGGCGGAAGGCCTCGCCTACCCGCAGGCGTTCTTCGACGCGCAGCGCATGGCGCTGCAACGCAGCCGCGATCGACTGGTCGATGCATTGACGTCTGGGGGCTTCGCGACGCTGCCGAGCGCCGGATCCTACTTCGTCGCCATCGATCTTGCGGCCTCCGGCATCGATGTGGACGACGCGACGTTCTGCACGCGCGCGGTGGACGAGGCAGGCGTGGCGGCGATTCCGTTTTCGGCCTTTTACGGCATCGATGCGCCAGCGCGCCTGGAGCGCCCTCTCGTGCGGCTGTGCTTCGCGAAACGCGACGAGACGCTCGACCGGGGGGCCGAGCGCCTGATTGCGGCGCGCCGCCTGTTCGCGTGAGGCCTTAGTGGCCGCTGGCGGCGGCCGCGTCCGGTTTGCGCACGGTCAGTGTAGCCTCGACGGCGCCGCCCTTTTCGAACGTGAGCGTCACCGGAATGGTCTCGGCGTCCTTGAACGGGGCGGTGATCTCCATGAACATCAGATGCAGGCCGCCAGGCTCGAACGTCACGGCGCCGCCGGCGGGAATTTCGACGCCGCCGGCCACCGGCGCCATCGACATCATCGCCCCATCCATCTTCATTTCGTGGATCTCGACATTGCCGGCGCGCGCAGAGGCGACGGAGACGAGTTTGTCAGCGACGCCGCCGGAATTGACGATCCGCATATAGCCAGCGCCGACCTTGGCGCCGTCCGGCGTGATGGCCGCCCAGGCGTCGCTGACGGCGGGAACCGCGGCGGCGACCGGCGCCGGAGCAATATCCGCGGCCGGGGTCTCAGTCTTCGAAGCGGGCGGCGAGCATGCGGCGAGCGCCGCGGCGAAAAGTCCGATGATCATCAAGCTGCGCATGGAAACCTTTCAATCTGCGGTGCGGTCTTCCAATGGGGGCGCGGCGGCGTCAAGGCGACGCTTGCGCGCGGGCGCGCAAGCTCCTACCCCGACTCCTATGAAACCAGCCGTCAAAACGCTCGTCGAAGCCCTTTCCCTTGAACCGATCGAGGTCAATCTGTTTCGCGGCCATACGCCGCCCGACGAGATCAACCAGAACCGCATCTATGGCGGTCAGGTCATCGCGCAGGCGCTGATGGCGGCGTACCGCACCGTCGAAGGCCGCATGTGCCACTCGTTGCAGGCTTACTTCATCCGTCCGGGCGATCCCAAAGCCCCGGTCCTCTATGAGGTGGAGCGTTCGCGCGACGGCAAATCCTTCGCCACGCGCAGGGTCATCGCGATCCAGCATGGCGAGCAGATCCTCAACCTCGCGGCGTCGTTCCAGATCGAGGAAGCCGGCTTCGAGCACGCGACGGCGGCCCCCGACGCGCCGGCTCCGGAGACCGTGCCCACCGATCTCGAACGCGTTGAAATGGCCGGCGACAAACTCCCGCCCATCATGAAGGAAGTGCTCGCCCGCGACCGCGCGATCGAAATGCGGCGCGTCGATCCCGTCGTTTTTCCATTGAAGCCGCGCAAGTTGGATCCGGATCAGAAAGTCTGGTTCCGGGCGGCCGATTCAGTGGGCGATGATCTCGCGATCAACCAATGCGTCGTGGCCTACGCCACCGACATGAGCCTCCTATCAACCTGCGCGCGGCCGCACAGCGTGAGCTGGTTGACCGGCGTGCAGATGGCCAGCCTCGATCACATCATCTGGTTCCATCGCCGCTCGCGCGCCGACGAATGGCATCTCTATGACCAGGACAGCCCGTCCGCGTCTGGCGCGCGCGGCTTCAATCGCGGCGCGATCTACACGCAGGATGGTCGATTAGTCGCGAGCGTGGCTCAGGAAGGCTTGATCCGGCCGCGCTGAGCCGGATCGGCGAGCGCGCGCTGCGCAGCCTTGGCGAAAACGGTGGGAAGCCCCGCACCGGCGATGGCGTCAGCGTCAACCCAATCGCCGCGCACTTCGCCGGCGGCGCTCCAGACCGCGAGTTCCAGGGAAAAATGCGTGAAGACGTGGCGCACCCCGCCCGCGTCGCGCCAATCAGCGGTCGCCGGCGCATGGGCCAAGGCTTCGCGCCGCCCCCACGGCGCGTCACGCCAGGGCGTCGTCGGCAGGGCGCGCATGCCGCCGAGCAGGCCTTCGTCGGGACGCCGAACCAATAGAAGCCGTCGGTCGTTCACCAGCGCAAAAGCGACGCCAAAGCGCGTGGGCCGTTCAGCTTTCGGCGCCCGCCGCGGGTAGCCCGCTGGATCGCCGCCCGCGTACGCGGCGCAGGCCTGCGCAATCGGGCAATTGGCGCAGCGCGGCGCGCGCGGCGTGCAAATCGTCGCCCCGAGGTCCATCAGCGCCTGGGCCCAGTCGCCGGGACGGGTCTGGGGCGCAAGGCGCGCGGCATGAGCGCGGAGCGCGGGTCGGGCGGCCGGGAGCGGCGTCTCGACCGCAAACAGCCGCGCCATGACCCGCTCGACGTTGCCATCGACCACATTGGCGGGCTGATCGTAGGCGATCGCGGCAATCGCGGCCGCTGTGTACGGACCAATGCCCGGAACCCCAAGCAAGCCTGCCTCGTCGGGCGGAAAGCCTTGGGCCGCGAGAATTTGCGCGCCGGCGTGGAGATTGCGCGCGCGGCTGTAATAGCCGAGCCCGGCCCAGGCCTGGAGTACGTCCTCCCGCGGCGCCGCGGCGAGCGCAGCGACGGTCGGCCAGCGGTCGACGAACCTTTCGAAATACGGCGCGACGGCGGTGGTCGTCGTCTGCTGGAGCATGATCTCCGAGAGCCACACTTTGTAGGGATCGGGACGCACGCCCGCGGCCCGGTCGCGCGGCGAAACGCGCCAGGCCAGCGCACGCGCGGACTGGCCGTACCAGGCGAAAAGCGCCGCCCAGAGCTTGTCCACAACTATATGTAGTGGCTCGGCATCCATGGTCCTACCATTTGTCGAATCGCGTTTACGATTTGGAGACTCTTTTGCGATTCTCTCTGGGGCATCATGCCGCCGCGTTCGCCAGCACGAAAACCCGACCCGAGCGATCGCCAGCTCGAAGCGCTCGCGCGCGCTGCGCTCGACGAACGCCGCGGGCGGGCCGAACGCCCGAGCCCGCCCGGCGCCGGCGCGCTTGCGGCCCGCCTCGCCAAGCCGCTGCTTCCCGACGAGGGTGTGACGCTGGCGGAATTGCAGCGGCGCTGGGCAGATATCGTCGGCGAGCGGCTGGCGCAGCTCACCGCTCCCGAAAAGCTGACGAAACGCAAGGACGGCGCGACGCTGACCGTCCGCGCTGTCGGCTCCGCGGCGCCCTTCATTCAACATCAGTCCGGACTGATCCGCGAACGCCTGCGCTTGGCCGGGGCCGACGTCGCCGACCTCGCCATCATCCAGGGCCCGCTACCGAAACCCCCGCAAGGCAACGTCCGTCCGATCGTGCGCCCCTTGTCTCCCGAGGAAGAAGCGGCGCTGGCGGCGGCTCTTGCGTCGGTCCTCGATCCGGGCCTTAAAAGCGCTTTGACCCGCTTGGGACGCGCGGCGATCGCCGGTGATCGCGCCTGAGCTTGGGCCGGAGCAGAGGGTTTTATGATGGGGTTCGACCGGCGGAATGTGTTGGCTCTCGGCCTGGGCGCGGCAGTCGCGGCCTGTGCGCCGAGCGGCGGCGGGAAAGCGACGGCGGCGGCCGGCGATATGGCGTTGGGCAATCCGGCGTCGAAGGTCACGCTGATTGAATACGCGTCCGTCACCTGCAGCCATTGCGCCGAGTTCAAGAAGAACGTCTGGCCGCAGCTGAAGGCGAACTACGTCGACACCAAGAAGATCAATTTTATCTTCCGCGAGTTCACAACGCCGCCGAACGAGGTCTCGGCCGCGGGCTTTCTCGTGGCGCGGTGCGGCAATCCGACGCCGGACCAATATTTCACCCGTCTCGAAGTCCTCTTCGATCAGCAGACCGCGGTGTTCGAGGCGCTGCAGGCTGGCCAGGTGCGCGTCGCGCTGCTGAACATCGCCAAGTCTGCGGGCCTGACCGAAGAGCAATTCAACGCCTGCGTCACCGACCAGGCGGGCATTGCCCGGATCAAGGCCGGCGAAGAGGTCGCGCTCAAGGAATTCAACATCACTGGCACGCCGTCGCTAATCCTCAATGGCGAAAAGCTGAACGATCCGTCCGCCTACACCTATGAAGGCCTCGCCAAGCTGATCGACGCAAAGCTCGCTGGCGCATGAGACGCGCGCTCGCCGCCCTGGCGCTCGCCGCTGTCGCCTTTGCCTCGTCGGCTATCGCCGCGCCGCTCGCGAGCGACATGGCGATCGGGGCCAAGACGGCGAAGGTCGAAGTGGTCGAGTATGCGAGCTTGTCGTGCCCGCATTGCCGCGAGCTTCATCAGACGGTGCTCAAGGACATCCGGGCGAAATACGTCGCGACCGGCAAGGTGCGTTGGGTGTTCCGCGAATTCCCGACCGAGCCGATCGTCATGGCCGTCGCGGGGTTCCAGCTCGCGCGCTGCAAGAACGCCGATCCCAAGACCTATTTCGATCGGCTCGACGCGATCTTCGACGCGCAACCGAAAATTCTCGAGGCGATGAAGACTGGCCAGGGACGCGTCACGTTCGAACAACTGGCGCCCTCGGTCGGGGTCACTGCCGCCGAATTCGACGCCTGCCTGATGGACGAAGCCGCAAGCCCGCGCATCAATGAAGCCGTCCAGCAGGCCGGAAAAGACGGCGTCACGGGCACGCCGACGCTGATGGTGGCGGGCAAGGTCATTCCGTTCGAGGACAATACGATCGAAGGCGTCTCGCGCCAGATCGACGCCGCGCTCGCCGCCGCCGCGCGCGCGCGCCAGCGCAAATGACGCGGTCATGCGGATCCGCGAACTCCGCCTCGCCGGCTTCAAATCGTTCGTCGATCCGACGCGGATGCCGATCGAGCCCGGACTGACGGGGATCGTAGGGCCCAACGGCTGCGGCAAGTCCAATCTGCTTGAGGCCGTGCGGTGGGTGATGGGCGCAGCGAGCGCCAAGGCCCTGCGCGCCGACGACATGGATTCCGTGATTTTCGCCGGCTCCGGAGGGCGACCGGCGCGCGAAACCGCCGACGTCACGATCGTGCTCGACGACGCCGCCGGCCGCTTCGCCGGCGACGCCGCCGCCGAAACGCTGGAGGTGACGCGCCGCATCCGCCGCGAAGCCGGCTCCACCTACAAGATCAACGGCCGCGACGCCCGCGCCAAGGACGTCCAGCTTCTGTTCGCCGACGCTTCGACCGGCGCCAATTCGCCGGCCCTGGTGCGCCAAGGGCAGATCAGCGAATTGATCGGCGCGAAGCCTGAGAACCGCCGGCGCATCCTCGAGGAAGCGGCCGGCGTCGCGGGGCTGCACGCGCGCCGCCATGAGGCCGATCTCAAACTGCGCGCCGCCGAGGCCAACCTGCAGCGCGTCGACGAGGCGTTGAAGGATATGGAGGCCCAATCCGCCGCGCTGCGCCGCCAGGCGCGCCAAGCCGAGCGCTATCGCCAGGTCGCCGAGGAATTGCGCCGCACCGAAGCGCTGCTCGCCGCGCGCCGCTGGCGCAATGCTGGGGACGCCCTGGAGGTCGCACAGAGCGGTTTGCGCGCCGCCGAGCGCGCTGTGGCCGTCGCAGAGGAGCGCGCCTCCGTAAGCGCCCGCCAGACGCAGGAAGCAGCCGGCCGCGTCGCGCCCGCCAACGAGGAGGCCATGATCGCGGCAGCGGTGCTGCGCGGCCTCGAAGGCAAACGTATCGGGCTCGAACGCGACGCCGAAGACCTCGCCGCCGCCGCCGCCCGCCGCGCGCTCGAGTCCGAGCGCCTCGCCCGCGACCTTAAGCGTGCAGACGACGATTTGACCGACGCGCGCGCCGCCTGCGCGCGGCTCGCCGAGGAAGGTGAAGCGCTCGGCGCGGAGCGCGCCGACGCTGACGATCTCGACGCCGCCCGCGCGCGCGCCGAGGCTGCAGAGACCGCACGGACGACCGCCGAGGCCGAATTCGACCGCCTGCAAAGCGCCGCGCGCGCCGCCGATGAAGCGGCGAGCCGGGCCGCCGCCGGGGTGCGCGCGGCCAAGGAACGCCTCGCCAGGATCGACGCCCGCCTCGCAGCCCTCGCGCGCGACATCCAGGCCGCCCCTGACGCTGCTGCGCTCGCGACCCGGCTCGCGGCCGCGCGCGCCGAGGCTGAAGCCCGCGCTGCTTCGGCTGTGGCCGGCGCCGCCGCTGCCGCCAAAGCCGAAACTTCCCTCGTCGCCGCCGACGCCGAAGAACGCCGGACCCGCGAAGCGCGCGACGCCGCTCTCGGCGCGGTTCAGGCGCTGGCCGCAGAGCAGCGCGGTCTCGAAGCCGCAGCAGCTGGCCAGGGCCCCGCCAAGACGAAAAAGCCCGCGATCGAGGCCATGCGCGCTGCGCCCGGCTATGAAAAGGCGCTCGCGGCCGTCCTGGGCGACGACGCGGCCGCGAGCCTAGATCCGTCCGAACCCGTCGCATGGCGTGGCGCGAGCCTCGCGCCGGGCGCCTGCCCTGACGGCGTTGAGCCGCTTGCGCCGCACGTCGAGGCGCCGCCGGCGCTGGCGGCGCGCCTGGCGTTCTCATTCCTGGCCGACGCGGCCGAGGCGCCGGCTCTTCAGGCCGTTCTGGGTCCCGGCATGCGTGTGGTGACGCGCGAAGGCGACCTCTATCGCTGGGACGGCCTCGTCCGCCGCGCAGGCGCCGGCGCGAAAGCGACGGCCGTGCGTCTCGAACAGCGCAATCGCCTCGCTGCCCTGGCGAAGGACCTGGAGGCGCGCCGCGCGCAGGCCGACGCCGCCGAAGCGAGTTGGAAAACCGCCGCGACGGCGCGCGACCGCCTGCATGGCGAAGCCCGCGCAGCGCGCGCCGCCCAACCGCAGGCGCAGGCCGCCGCTTCAACCGCTGCACGCGCCGCTGCGAGCCTCGAAATCGAACTGGCGCGGCTCGAATCCGCAGCAGCGGGGCTCGCCGCTCAGCAAGCGGCGCTCGACGAGGAGCGCGCCGAAGCCCAAAGCGCGCTCGCAGATCTCGCCGCCGCCCCTGCCCCAGCGCCGGTCAACCCGATCGCGCTGGATGCGGCGCGCGCCGCCATGACCAGCGCCCGCGCAGCGGCGGCCGAAGCCCTCGCCGCCAAGGCCGCCTTGATCCGGGCACGGACGATTCGCCAGGACCGACGCGCAGCGATCGCCCGTGAAAGCGCCGACTGGGCCCGCCGCGCCGAGGAGGCGCAGACGCGCCGCAAGCAGTTTGAACGCGACCTCGCCCGCCTGACCGCCGAGACCACCGAGGCCGCCGGGGCGCCGGAACGCCTCGCCGCCGCCAAAGCCAAACTCTTAGACGAAACGATCGTCGCCGAGCGGCGCGCCGCCGCCGCGGCCGACGCCCTCGCCCAGGCGCAGGCGCGCGCCCGCGAGGCCGAGCGCCAAGCCCGCGAGGCGCAGGCCCACCGCAGCGAAGCGACCGCCGCGCGCACGCAGGCGACCGCCGCCGTGGAGGAGGCGCGCGTCGCGCTGCGCGCCTGTGAGACCAGCGCGCAAGGACGCGATTATGCGGGGTTGCTGGCCGACGCAGGTGATCTCGTGGAGTCTCCGCTCGCAGCCGCACCTGCGGTCGAAATCGAAAAACGCATCGCCCGGCTGACGGGTGAGCGCGACGCCGCCGGCAGCGTCAATCTGCGCGCCGACGAGGAATTGTCGCAGGCCCTGGCCGCCGCCGAGACGCTCGTGCGCGAGAAGGACGACGTGATCGCGGCGATCAACAAGCTGCGCTTCGCGATCGGGAGGCTCAACGGCGAAGCCCGCACGCGGCTGCGCGCGGCGTTCGAACAGGTCAGCGCGCATTTCGCCGCCCTGTTCGCCACGCTCTTCGAGGGCGGCGAAGCGACGCTGAAACTCACCGATTCCGACGATCCGCTGGCGGCGGGCCTGGAGATCTACGCCTCGCCTCCTGGCAAGAAACTCGCGGCGCTGTCGCTGATGTCAGGCGGTGAACAGGCGCTCACTGCGACGGCGCTGATTTTCGCAGTGTTCCTGGCCAACCCCGCGCCTTTGTGCGTGCTCGACGAAGTCGATGCCCCGCTCGACGACGCCAATGTCGATCGCTTCTGCCGGATGCTCGCAGAAATGCGCAAGCGCACGGACACCCGTTTCCTTGCGATCACGCACAACCCCGTCACTATGGCGCGGATGGATCGCCTCTACGGCGTCACAATGGCCGAAGCCGGCGTCAGCCAACTCGTGTCGGTGGACCTGCAGCGCGCGGCGGCGCTGGCGGCCTGAGGCGCGTTGATCGCTCAGCCTAGGCGAGCGGGTCCCACTTGGGCTTCTTGTCAGCGCCCTTCTTGCCGCGACCGCCGCGCGTGCGGGCCTCAGGCGGGGCCTGCTCGCGCACTGCGGCGCCTCTCGTCGCGGGACGCGGTCGGCCGCGCGTCTGGGGCGGCCGGGCGCCGACGTCGGGACCTGGGCCTTCGACCCAGCGAACGAAAACGCCCTTTTCGAGCTTTCCGTCGGGACCAGCGTTGGACAAAAGCGCGGCGGCGGCGCTTGGGCTCATTTCGACGAGGGAGTCCCGCTCATTGATCCGGATCGAGCCGAGGTCGCGCTTGGAGAAACCGCCCGCCTTGCAGAGCATGGGAATGAGCCAGCGCGGCTCGGCCGATTGCGCGCGTCCGACGCTGAGCTGAACCCAGGCGCCGCCGACCGAGGCCTCGCGGTGCGCCAGGCGTTCGCCCCCGGCGGGGTCGAACATCACCGGATCAAGGTCTTCGGGCGCAGCGACGCCCTTGCGCGCGAGCCGGATGAAGGCCGCGGCGATCGTTTCGGCGTCATGCGCCGCCATCAGCTTGGCCAGCAGCGCCTGATCGACGTCCGCGCCCGGCTCCGCCAATGTGGGGTCGGCCAGGAGGCGCTCGTCGTCCCGCTTTTTCACATCGTCCGCACTCGGAGGATCGGCCCATTCCGCACGCACCTTGGCCTCAACGAGGAGGCGCTCGATGCGCCGGCGGGCCTTGACCGGAACGATCAGAACGCTGGTGCCTTTGCGCCCGGCCCGGCCGGTGCGGCCGCTGCGGTGGAGCAGGCCCTCCGTGTTCTTGGGCAGGTCGGCGTGAATGACGAGTTCAAGATCCGGCAGATCCAGCCCGCGCGCCGCCACATCCGTCGCGACGCACACCCGCGCGCGCCCGTCGCGCATGGCCTGCAGGGCGTGCGTGCGCTCCTTTTGGCTGAGTTCACCCGACAAGGTGGCCACCGCGAAGCCGCGATTGGACAGTCGGCTCGTCATGCGATTGACGCCTTCGCGCGTGCCGCAGAACACGATCGCATTGGCGGCGTCGTAAAAGCGCAGGACGTTGAAGATCGCGTTGTCCACGTCCGGGCCTGCGGTGACGAGCGCGCGATAGGCGATATCGACGTGCTGGCTCTCGCGACTGACGGTGTTCAGGCGGACCGCCTGCGACATGAAGGTGCGCGCGAGCGCTTCGACGCCTTTGGCCATGGTGGCCGAGAACATCAGTGTGCGCCGCTCCGCTGGCGCTGCGCCGAGGATGAATTCCAACTCCTCACGGAACCCGAGATTAAGCATCTCGTCGGCCTCATCGAGCACGACGACGCGCATGCCGGCCAGCGACAGGGCGCCGCGGCGGATGTGATCGGCGAGACGGCCCGGCGTGCCCACGACGATATCGACGCCGCGCTCCAGCGCGCGTCGCTCCTGGCGCGCGTCCATGCCGCCGACGCAGGAGGCGACGCGCGCGCCGGCCGACGCGTAAAGCCAGGCGAGTTCGCGCTCGACCTGCAGCGCCAGTTCGCGCGTCGGCGCGATCACCAGGGCCAGGGGGTCGCCCGCCACGGCGGCAGTGGCGCCTTCGCCCAGCACCGTCGAGGCCATCGCCAGACCAAACGCCACGGTCTTGCCGGAGCCGGTCTGGGCCGAAACGATCAAATCGGCGTCGCCAAGGCCGTGCGCGACCACGGCCTCTTGAACGGCGGTGAGTGCGGCGTAACCGCGGTTTTGTAGCGCCTGAGCCAGCGCTGGATGAATCGAATCGGAGAGGGACATCTAATATCTTTGGACGGGCGGCGATCTGGCTTCAGGGGCGTCCTGAGCGATCCGGCGACTGCGCTTCCTACACAATCGGCTTCCGGACGTATACGGCCGTCGTGAACATGGTGAACGCCAAATCCAACCGCTTGCGACCTGCGGAAGCGTTAAGAGGCGGCGCAGACCGGTCAATCGCCTTCGTCGGCCCCGGTGCGGCCGCCTGGCGCCGCGGCCGATTATTCCCAGCGGGGGTTCGAGGAGCCGCCTATTCCACGGTCACCGATTTCGCCAGGTTGCGCGGCTGATCGACGTCGGCGCCGCGCAGGACCGCCACGCGATAGGCCAACAATTGCAGCGGCGCGGCATAGACGATCGGCGCCGCGAACGGATGGCAGGTGGGCGCCGCAATCGACGCCCATGGCGTGCGCCCGGCCTTGGCTATGCCCGCTGCATCCGAAATGAGGATGGTGCGGCCGCCGCGCGCCGCGACCTCCTCGAGGGCGGACACCGCCTTTTCGAACAGATCGTCGTTGGGGGCTGTCATGATCAGCGGCACGTTCGGATCAACGAGCGCGATCGGCCCATGCTTCAATTCGCCGGACGCAAATCCCTCGGCGTGAATGTAGCTGATCTCCTTGAGCTTGAGCGCGCCTTCGAGCGCCAGCGGATAGAAAACGTCGCGACCGAGATAGAGCGCGCTGCTCGCGCCAGCGATCTGCGCAGCCAGCGCCGCGACGTCGTCATCTGCCGCCAGAGCCTCATTGAAGAGGCGCGGTACGCCAAGCAGCGCGTGCGCGAGTTCGGCTTCCTCAGCGGCATTGATGCGCAGACGTTGGCGCGCGGCCATCAGCGCCAAACAGGCCAGCGCCGCCAATTGCGTGGTGAAGGCCTTGGTCGAGGCGACGCCGATCTCGGGGCCGGCGAGCGTGCGCACGTGCACGTCGCATTCCCGCGCCATCGTTGACGTCGCGACGTTGACGAGCCCTATCGTTCGCAATCCATGCGCTTTCGCGAGGCGGAGCGCCGCCAGCGTGTCGGCCGTTTCGCCTGATTGCGAAATCACCATGACCGCATCGCCGCTTTGCAGTTCCGGACGCCTGTATCGATATTCCGAGGCGATCTCGCATTCCACGGGAAGTCCCGCCAGGCGTTCGAACCAGTATTTCGCGATCCGGCCAGCGTAGTGCGCGGTGCCGCAGGCGACGATATGGAGCCGGCGCATGCCAGCGAAATCGAGGTCTCCGGCGGGCCATGCGGCTTCGAGACGCAACGGGTCGATAAACTGCGACAAGGTGCGCGCGATGACTTCAGGCTGCTCGTAGATCTCCTTGAGCATGAAATGCGGGTACGCCCCCTTTTCGACGACTTCGTCGTTCGTCGACAGGGCCGAAACCGGCCGCGGCGTCACGGCGCCCGAAGCGTCGTAGACCGTAGCCGCGCCTCGCCTGAGCACAACCACATCGCCTTCTTCGAGGTACATGACCCGACGGGTGAGCGGCGCGATCGCCAAGGCGTCGGACCCCAAAAAAGCCTCGCCATCGCCCAATCCCGCAACCAGGGGGCTGCCGCAGCGCGCGCCGACGAGCAGATCGTCCTCCCCCGCAAACAGCGCCGCGACCGCATAGGCGCCGCGCACGTGTTTGACGGCCGCCTTGACGGCTTCTGCCGGGTCCAGTCCGCCGCCAAGTTCGCGCGCGATCAGCGCAGCCAGCACCTCGCTGTCGGTATCGGATGCGAACGTATAGCCCTGGGCGGCAAGTTCGGCGCGGAGCTCTCGAAAGTTTTCGACGATCCCGTTGTGAACGATGGCGACGCCGCCGACCCGATGCGGGTGCGCGTTCGCGACGCTCGGCGCGCCATGCGTCGCCCATCGGGTATGCCCGATGCCGCCAATTCCCGTGACCGGTTCGTCGCGCACGACGGTTTCCAGGTTCCGTATTTTTCCGACCGCCCTGCGACGCGAAATCTGTCCGTGATCGAGAACCGCTAAGCCGGCTGAATCATAGCCGCGATATTCGAGGCGCTTGAGCGCCGAAATGATCAGCGGCGCCGCTGATCTGGAACCGAGAACGCCAACTATTCCGCACATGCCGTGACCCTCATCGAGCGTCGCAATACGCCGGGCCAGCTTTCTGCTGATTGACATATGTCAACACGGACAACTGCCGATCGGCCACCAGTTCACGTGCATGCTCGATGCGTGGGAACACTCATGGCCAGCCAGTACGGCGACATCACATTCGACGGCGTCTTGACCGATTGGACCGCGGCGGACCTGCTTTGGAGCAACGGAACGCAGCGCATCTACGGCAAGACCGTCGGCGGCGCCCTGATTTTTGGCGCAACTGGCATAACGTCTGGATCAACGTTCTGGCTCAATACCGACGCCAATGCGACGACCGGCTATCTGCTCGGCGGGCCCGCAGGCGCCCTCTTCGCGGCCGGCGCGGAATACAATATCGACTTCACGACCGGCCAACCGCGCCTGTTTACCGGCGGCGCGGGACAAACGCTCGTCGGCCCGGTTGACTTCGCGCAGGGCGCTGGCGGCGTCTACGAGTTCGCCGCGCCGATCGCTACCGGCCCCGCTCTGGTGCGCGTCGACTACGGGAACACCACCTTCGTCCCGAACACGTTTGCGATCGCCGCCGCGCCGACGGCTCCGGCGACCTTCGGCGCCGTCGTTCTTGATGGCAGCCTCGCCGACTGGAGCGGCGCGAACCGGCTCGACACGGGGGCTTCTGGCGTCGCGGGCTATGAGCTGTACGGACGGTTTGACGGCGGCGCCTATGTGTTCGCGATCAAGGCCGCGACGCCGATCGGCGAAAACACGACGCTATGGCTGAATACAGATCAAAATCGCGCGACGGGTCATCAGATCTTCGGCTTCGCGGGCGGCGCCGAGTACAACGTCAATTTCGGCCTGAACGGTCTACCGGTCCTCTTCACCGGCGCCGCCGGCGCATCGCCGGTCACGGCGCTTTCGGCTGGCTACAGCGTTGACCGCACGATCGCCGAATTCGCCGTCCCATTGACGGCTCTGGCCGGTGCGCCGGCCGCAATCAATGTTTATGCCGACGTCAACAACCAGACGTTCCTGCCCAACAGTTATGCGACCTACACCTACACGGTCTCGAGCGCGCCGCCGCCGCCGCCCTCGCCAGGCGCCACCTACGGCGCCATCACGATCGACGGCGCAGCTGCGGATTGGACGCCCGCCGATCGGCTCGACAACGCCGGCGGCGTGGCCGGCTACGCGCTCTACGGCAAGATCGCCGGCGGTGCGTTCGTACTCGCGCTCGACGCCGGCGCCGTTGCGATCGGCCCCAACACGACCTTCTGGTTCAACACGGACCAAAACGTCGCCACCGGATTCAAGGTCTTTGGTTTCGCGGTCGGCGCCGAGTTCAATGTGAACTTCGACGCCGCCGGTTCACCCGCGCTCTACATGAACGGCGCTGGCGAAACCCTGATGCAAGGTGCACAGATTGACTGGCGCACCTCGGCGTCAAAATCGTTTGTCGAGTTCGCGATCCCGCTCGCACAACTGCAGACGTTTTTGGGAACGACCCCGACCGGGGCAAACGTCTATGTCGATGTCAACGACCAGACGTTCTTACCGACGAGTTACGCCAATTTCGCCTATCCGCTGCACCCGGGCACGCCGCCGGTCGTTGTGGGCGGCGTCACGCTCGACGGCGCCCTCGGCGACTGGACCCAGGCCAACCGCATCGATCCCGTTGGAACTGGCGTCGCCGGCTACGAGGTCTATGGCCGCGCCGGCGGCGATTCCTTCCTCCTTGCGCTCAAAAGCGCCGTGCCGATCGGCGCAGGCTCGACGTTCTGGCTCAACGCCGATCAGAATGACGCGACCGGGTACCAGATTTTCGGAAATGCCGGCGGCGCCGAATTCGCGGTGGAATTCACAGCGGCGGGGACACCGTCCCTCTACGCCGTGAATGCAGCGAGCGGCGCGTTGACCCTCGTCAACGGCGCTATCGCGAATGGGTTCTCAGCAGATCGCACCGTCGTCGAATTCGCAATCCAGAAGACGCAGGTCAATACGCCTCTCGAGTTGAACGTCCTCGTCGACGTGAACAACACGACCTTCCTTCCGACCTCCTTTGCCGGCACGCCATCCTACGAGATCGTCGATACGCTCGCGCTGCCGCCCAGGACCGATTTCAGCAAGAAGGTCGCGATCGTCTATTCCGCGACGACGGCTGCGCTCTTCTTCGGGCTTCCAGATGTTGAAGCCAACCTGACCGGCTATTCCCAGCTGTTCATGACCGCGCAAAGCCAGGCGGCTGCGGCCGGCGTCCCCTACGACATCATTACCGAGAGCGATCTCACCAATCTCGCCAAGATCGCGCAATACGACGCCATCGTGTTCCCCGCGTTCCGGAATGCGCCCTCGGCTCTGCAAAACCAGATCGCCAACACGTTGGAGCTGGCGGTCGAACAATACCATATCGGGCTGATCGCGGCCGGCGACTTCATGACCAACGACGAGACCGGCGCCTTGTTGCCGGGCGACCCGTACGCGCGCATGAAGGGCCTGTTGGACCTCACGCGCGTCAACGGCGGCACGGGCGTCGTCGACGTCAACGCCGCGCCGACGTCCAATCCCGTGATGCAAGGTTACCAGCCCGGCGAGTTGATCCGCCAATACACCGGAACGCTGGGCGCGGGCGTCGGCTGGTCCACCTACGCCGACGCCACGCCGCTCACGGGCCCCGCGCAATCCGTGCTCACGAACCAAACCATAGGCGCCCAGACGTTCAGCGCCGTCGTCGCGACAGAAACCGGCGGGCGGAACGTTCATTTCTCGACGGCCTCGCTGCTCGGCGACAACAATCAATTGCAGCACGCCATCGACTGGAGCGTGAACGGCGCGGGCGTCACCGCCGGATTGCAATTGGGCCGCCAATCATCCGTGTTTGCATCACGCACGGACATGGACCAGGCGATGGAGCTCGCAGACGTGTCTCCCGGCGGGGGAGCGCGTGGGATCTATGACGTTTTGCTGCCGATTCTGCAGAGCTGGAAGGACCAGTACAATTTCGTCGGTTCGTATTTCGTCGATATCGGCGCCGATCCCGCCAACGGACAGACGACGGATTGGAACGTTTCCCGGCCCATTTATCAGCGCTTGCTCGCGATGGGCAACGAACTGGGCACGCACTCCTATACCCATCCCGAAGATACGAACCTTCTCACCGCAGCGCAGATTGAATTCGAGTTCAATCAGAGCAAGCTGCTGCTCGCCCAGCAACTCGGAATCGCGATCAATGGCGCAGCGACGCCAGGAGCGCCCGAGCGGCTCTTCACGTCGCAGCGCGAGATCCAATACTTCAGCTACCTCAGCGGAGGGGCGTCGTTCGTCGGCGGCGGCTACCCGGGGGCGATGGGTTACCTCACGCCTGCCGTGCAGGATAAGGTCTATCTGGCGCCGAACATGAGCTTCGATTTCACGCTGGTCGGCTTCCAGGGGAAGACCGCCGACCAAGCCTATGCAACGTGGCTCTCCGAGTTCAGTGCGCTGACGGCGCATGCGGATGCGCCGGTCGTCATCTGGCCTTGGCACGATTATGGCCCCACGGCCTGGAGCGTCGATCAGGGCGTCCCCTCGCCCTATACGGCTGCGATGTACACGAACTTCATCGCTGCGGCCGCGGCGTCCGGCGCCGAGTTCGTCACGATGTCGGACCTGGCGGGCCGCATTCAATCACTCGAAAAGGCGGCGGTGACAGTAACGTCGACGGCGACCGCGATCACCGCCAAAGTCGTGTCCGCCGACGCCGGAAAGTTCGCGCTGGACCTCGATCATCTCGGCGCTTCCGTGATCAAGAATGTCGCCAATTGGTACGCCTACGATTCCGACAGCGTTTTCCTGGCGAGAAACGGCGGCAACTTCGTGATCAACCTCGGCGCAACGGCCGACGACGTCACCCACATCACGGCGCTGCCTGCGCGCGCCGACCTGATTTCACTCACGGGCGACGGCTCTGGCCTGGACTTCCGCGTGAACGGCGAAGGCAAAGTCGTCATCGATCTCAAGGGGAGTTCGCGCGCCGTTGTGACCGGCGCGACGATTCTCAGCCAGATCGGGGATATTCTGACGCTCAACCTCGGCGCCAACGGCCAGCACGACGTCACGGTCAGGATTCCGGTCGCGCCCGTCATCACGTCCAATGGCGGCGGGGCTACGGCGCGGGTTTCACTTGCTGAAAACACCTCGCTGGCGACGACCGTAACCGCGACGTCCGCGGTCGCATCGCCGCTCGTCTTCGCGCTCGCCGGTGGTGCAGACGCCCTGCTCTTTGCGATCAATGCAGCATCCGGACAATTGACCATGATTGCGGCGCCTGACTTCGAGGCGCCGAAGGATGCCGGCGCCGACAACGTCTACGACGTGATCGTCCAGGCGACCGATTCCACCGGCGCATTCGCGACGCAGGCCTTGGCGATCGCGATTGCCAACGTCCCCGGCCTGACGCTCACGGGGGACGCAGCCGCAAACGTCCTGACGGGCGGCGGAGAAGAGGACACGCTCAGCGGCGGCGGCGGCGGCGACACCCTCAACGGTCTCGGCGGCAATGACAGGCTCACCGGCGGGACCGGCGCCGACCTCCTTTTCGGCGGCTTCGGCGACGATTCATTCGTCTACACGATCGGCGACGGCGCCGATACGGTCGATGGCGGCGCCGGCGTCGACACGATGATCGTATCGGGCACAGGCGCCAATGACTCGCTCGACGTCATTTTCAGCGCGGGCGCGATCACGACGCTCGAAGGCGGTGCGCTCAGCAATGTCGAGACCATCACAGCCGATCTCGGCGCGGGAACTGACACGCTCTCCTACGCGGGAACGCTTGTCGGGATCAGCGTCAATCTGGCGGCGGGCACAGCGTCTGGCTTCAAGTCAATCGCCAACATCTCCAACGTGACGGGCGGCGCCGGCGACGATCTGATCACAGGATCGACGGCCGCGAATACGCTCTCTGGCGGCGCCGGAAATGACGTGCTCAACGGCGGCGGCGGCGCAGATACCTTGATCGGCGGCGCGGGAGATGACGTCTTCATCACCGACGGCGGCGATGTGTTGACGGAAGCCGCGGGCGGCGGGATCGACACGGTGCGCAGTTCGGTGACGTTGACGCTCGGGGCCAATTTCGAGAATCTGACGCTGACAGGAGCCGCCAACGTCAACGCGACGGGCAATGGGCTCAACAACATCCTGATCGGCAATTCCGGCGCGAATTCCCTGTCGGGCGGCGCTGGCAATGATCGGCTGGACGGCGGCGGCGGCGCCGATGTGCTCAACGGCGGCGGCGGGAACGACACGTTCGTTCTTCAACCTGGATTTGGCGCGGATTCGATCACGGGCGGATTCGACGCCAATGCCGTCGGCGGTCAGGATCTTATAGACGTGACGGCCTATAACTTGACGCCCGCGAACGTCGGCCCGACCAGCGCATTCGCGATCTGGATCCAGGCGCTCGGGGCCAACACCCTCGTCCATATCGGGGCCGACGTCATCACCGTGAACGGCGTCAACGGGACGGGAACAAACTCAATCGATGCAAGCGATTTCATCTTCATCTGATCGATGCGGCGATGAACCATCGAAGCGGCAAGCACGGAGACTGATTATGTTGCGCGCGCTTCTCCGAACCTTGGCGATCTGCGGCGCCTTGACCTTTGTCGCGCCGTCCGGCAAGGCGGAAACGACCTTCGCGCCGGCTCTGCGGAGCCCCGCCTCCCCGCTGCTGTCGCAAGAGCCTTCAATCTACGATCCGGCGCCGACGCCAGGACCCGTGAAGGCCCTTGATCCGATCCAGGACAAATGGAGCGACGAAAACGCCCGACTGAGCAAGGTTCGCGCGCGCGCCTTTCTTGGGCTGCGCGATTATCGCAGCGCCCGCGCTGAGACGACGCTCGTGCTGGCGGCCAATCCGGATGACGTCGACGCCCTGCGAACACTGGCCGCCATCGAGGAAGCAACCGGTCGCTGGCGCCACGCCGCCAACAATTGGACGCGCGTGGAACGCCTTACAGGCGACGCCGCCGCTGGCGCCCGGCGGGAGGCGCTGGTTCGTGCGCATCCGTCCTACGTCGGCTTGAGTGCGTTTTTCGAAGGCTCCGCCGGCGTTGACCAAATGAGCGGAGCCCGCCTCACCTATGCGGCGCGCCCAATCGATGGGCCCGAGTGGACGGCGGTTCTGGAGAACCGCGTCGCACAGGCGGACACGGCGATCCTGCGCGACGGTTCGATCGCCGCCATCGACGAAAGCCGACGCAAACTTGACGTCGAGATCGCCGACGCGTTCGCCGCCGGACGGCTCGGCCTCCGCCTGATCGTGACCGACGACACGTTCGGCGGTGGCGTCAGCTTTCGGCGTTCACGTCCGTGGGGCGCCCTCGAACTCGTTGCGGTCTACAAGGAGCCCTACTGGGCCTACGCATCGAACCTCAAGAATGAGGCCACCCACAACCATATCGACGCCAATGTGAATGTCTGGCGTGGCCGCTTCGCCTGGCGAGCACGGGTCTCGCTGGCCGACTACAATGTCGCCGATCAGGATTCCGCAGCACGATCGACCAGGGCCGCCGCCGGGTTCGACTATGCGCTCGGCGACCCGGCAGGCAATCCAGTGCGTCTCAATGTCGTGATCGACACGGAGAACTTCTTCGCGATCGACGAGCGCGAGCGGGCCGATCGAACGCGTTACACGCCAATCCAGACGGTCGATCGCGCGGTGCTCTCGCTCGGCGCCGCCAAGACCTTCGGTGATCCGCAACAGCGCTTCGCGACCCTGGCGCTCGGGTATCGGCGCGACGCCAAGAATGAGACGCAGGGCCCATACGCCGGCGTCTCCGCCGAGACGCCGCTTGGCCAGCGTCTGCGCATCGGACTGCGCGCCGAGTACAGCGACGTGTCTACGCGCGGCGTCACAGGCGAGCCCTACAGTTTCGCAGAGGTCTATCTTCGCCGCACTTTTTAGGCGCGTTTGACATTGATCAAACCGAACCGGACCGCTTCCGATCAGGTTGCGCCCATGACCGACGCTTCCATTCCATCGCCAGCTCCGTCGCCTTCGCCGTCGCCGTGGCGGCGCTGGACCGTAGA
Organism: Caulobacterales bacterium; assembly: GCA_049317545.1. GTDB lineage: Bacteria > Pseudomonadota > Alphaproteobacteria > Caulobacterales > Aquidulcibacteraceae > REEB506. The sequence continues at coordinate 34,071 of JBMOIB010000009.1, forward strand.
AACGCTCCTTGGTATCGGCGTCCTTTTGGCGCTGGATCGCTTGGCCTTCCATGGCGCCTTCGCCGCCATGAGCCTGCATCCGTTCTGGATCGTGGTTCTGTTCGTGACGGTGCAATACGGCGCGCTCGCCGGCGTTTTCGCTGCGATCGCCGCAAGCGCGGCGCTGTATGCGGGCGGCTTGCCCCTTCGTGCCGGCGCCGATTTTTACGTCTACGCCGCCGACCTGACGAGGCTGCCAGCGCTTTGGTTCTTGGCGGCAGCTACGCTCGGCGGTTTGCGAACCCTTCACATCCGCAACGCCGACCAAACGAAAGCGCGCCTGGACGCGACCATCGCACATGCACAGACGATCGCGGCGGGTTTCACGCGTGCCTGCGCGGAAATCACCAGACTCGAAACGCGCATCGCGAGCGATACCGCCACCGTCGACACGCTGCTGCGCGACATCTCCGCCCTCGATATTCGCAGCGGCGTCTTGAGCCCGAATGCCCTCGCCGACTTGGTCAGCCACGCCTTGAGTGCGTCCGCCTTCACGCTGTGGATTTTTTCGACGCCTTCCCGCGGGGGCGTCGACGACCTATCCGGCCAACCAAGCAGCGCTGTTCTCTCTCCAGCCGCCACCGCCGCAATGCTCCGTCAGCGGCGTGCGATCGTTGACGCCGACCTACTTCCAGACGCGATCGTCGCCGCGCCGCTCGTTGCCGGGCTTGGAAATGACGTCTACGGCGCATTGATCGTCTGGCGGATCGGCGAAGCTGAGGAAGACCAGGAACGGATCGCCGCGCGCGCTGAGGTGCTCGGTCGCGCCATCGGCGCTCTGCTCGAGGCGCAGCTTTCCTCGGATGACGATGTCTGCGGGCGCTCCAGCGAGCTGCGATACTCCAATGCCTTGTGAGACTTCGCCACGCAGTGAAATGACCGGATCCTTCGCTCTGGGCGTGGGCCTATTCGGCCTGGACATCGCAGCCTACACGGGCGGCGTGACCGGAGCTTTGCCGCCGGCTTTTGCGATCAGCGCGCACCTCCTCGCCGTCGCCTTCGCCATGCGCGCAGCATTCCGGGCGCGACACTCCTCAACATACGGGATGACCATTCAATTGGCGGTGTGGCTGCTGCTCGCTGGGCCGTTCGGCGTCGCCATCTGGCTGGCGGCGCTGACTGCGCGCCGTTCGCCGTCGGACGACCGGCGCCTTGCGGACTGGGTCGACGACCAGATCGACCGGGACCCGGTCGAGGCGCTCGCCGCTGTGAGCGCCTCGATCATCGACGAGCGCGTGCGCTTGGAGGGGGCGAGCCAAACCGTCGCGCTGCATGACGTCCTCGCGGACGGCCCCGCACCTGCGCAATTGCGCGCGCTTGGCGTGCTTGCGCGCCGCTATGACGCGCGCTTTGCCCCGACCCTCGACCTCGGGCTGCGCAGCCTGGAAGCGTCGGTGCGCGTTCTGTCGGCCAGCGCACTGGCCAGATTGCAGCAATGTCACAGCGACAAGATCGCCGAGCTGACATCCGCCGGATCGCCGCAAGCGCTTGGCGAGGCCCACCTGGCGTTTGCGCGGTCCGGACTGCTCAACACGGAACGTCGCGAGGGCGCGCTTGTGCGCGCGAACGCCGCCTTCGCCGAAGCGATCGCCGCGGATCAGGATGCTGCAGCAGCGCGCGCGGGCGTCGTCCAGACTGATCGCGAGCGTCACGCGCATCCGCGCCTTCTCGTCGCCCCACCGCCCGCACTCCCGCCAAGGATCGCCATGTCAGGTCGCCTTCCGTGAACCGCGCCGACGTCTGCCTCATCCTCGAAGGCGCCTACCCTTACGTTTCCGGCGGCGTTTCCGGATGGACGCAAGCGCTTATCCAAGCCGCGCCGCACCTGCGCTTCCATCTGGTCTCGATCATGGCGGACAACCAGCCGCGCGAAGTACGCTATGCCTTGCCGAGCAATGTTGTTGGATGGACCGATCTCGCGCTCGACAGCGGTTTTCCAGGGCGGGGCGCAAAGCGCAGCGATGCGGCGGACATTGCGGAACTGGGACGACAATTCGAGAGGCTCATCGTCAATCCGGATGCCGTGGATCTGGGCTCTCTCGCTGCGCAGCTTCGAGAAAGCGGGCTTGGACAGTCAGCGCTCCTGAACAGCCGTGCGGGTTGGCGGGCGATGGAGGCTGCAAACCAGAGATTGCTGCCGAATTCGCCAATTTTGGATTTCTTTTGGACATGGCGCGTCATGCTGCGGAGCCTTATCACGGTGCTCGGCGCACCGGCGCCGGACGCGAAGATCTACCATGCCATATCGACAGGGTACGCCGGCCTGTTCGCCGCGCGCATGCAGCACGAGACCGGACGTCCGCTCCTTCTCACCGAACATGGGGTGTACACGAACGAACGGCGCATCGAGCTCAGTCTGGCGGACTGGATTTTCGATTCCGGGGACCGCGGCTATTCGATTGCCGAGTCCAAGAGCGCGTTGCGTGATTTGTGGAGCGCGCTTTTCGCGTCGCTCGCCAAACTCACCTACCAGTCTAGCGCGCAGATCATCACGCTCTATCGCGGCAACCAGACGCTGCAGGCCGCCGACGGCGCGGTGGCCGCGAAATGTCGCATCATTCCGAATGGCGTCGATTTCGAGAAGTTTTCCGCGATTAAGCCGATCGCGAGGATCCGCCGCCGACCGACGGTCGCGCTGATCGGCCGCGTCGTGCCGATCAAGGACGTGCGGATGTTCATTCTCGCGTGCGCGGCTTTGCGGCGACGGATTCCGGACGTCGAGGCCATGATCATCGGGCCGGATGACGAGGACGCCAGCTATGCCGACGATTGCCGCGATCTCGTGAGGCAGGAGGACCTCACAGACTGCGTGCGGTTCACAGGTCGAACCGATGTCGCGGCGCTCCTTCAGCAGATCGACGTCTGCGTGCTGACAAGCGTCTCTGAAGCCCAACCTCTGGTCCTGCTCGAAGCCGGCGCAGCCGGCATACCGAGCGTTGCGACCGATGTTGGCGCCTGCCGCGAATTGATCGAGGGCGCAGAGGGCGACGCCGTCGTCGGGCACGGCGGCATTGTCGTCGCGGTCGGCGATTCCAGCGCGACGGCCGATGCAATGGCCATTCTGCTGACGGACGAACCCATGCGCCGCAGGATGGGCGACATCATGCGACGTCGCGTCGCGGAATCGTACAACAAGCGGCAAATCGACCGGATCTACACCGCGCTCTACGAATCGCACCTGCAAGCGCGCCTCGTCGAGGTCGCCTGAGATGGCGGGAATCGGATTTTCGCTCGAACGCATGGCAGGCGAAAGCTCACTCGCCAGCGTCTCCGGCGCCTACGTCCATGCGACCTTTCTCGTCGCCGGCCCCTGGGTTCTCACTGCGCTGACGATCGCGGGCATTTCGGCCTTCGCGCCGGCCCCGCACGGCGTCATCCAGGACTTTCGCACCCTGCTGATCTACAATTTCCTGTTCTCGATCCTCCTTGCCAGCCCCATCGCGCTGCCCGCGACGCGCTTTGCATCCGACGAGATCTATGCGCGGCGGTTCGAGTCCATGCAGAGCGCCTTGGTGGTCGCCCTGTTGCTGTTTGCGCTGGTGGGCTGCGCAACGATCGCGCCGCTTTACGCACTTTGCCTGAGCGGGCCGCTTGCGCTCGCGGCCTTTCAGAACTTCATGTTGCTGGGCGCGACTTGGCTCGTGATCCCCTTCCTTGGGACGCTTCGGCACTACCTTTCGGTATCGCTGGCCTTCATCGCGGCGATGGCGGTCACGCTCACGCTCTTGGCCCTGCAGCGCGCGCCAGACGTCGCCGCGCTATTGAACATCTTCAGCGTTGGTCTCGCGGTCGCCTTAGCCCTACTGTCGGCGCGCCTGGCTGCCGCCCATGGCGGCGCATTCCGCTTCGAAATGAGATTGCTGAAGCCCTATCTCCAGTTTTGGGAGCTCACCGCGATCGGTCTCGTCTACAGCCTCAGCATCTGGATCGACAAAATCGTGATGTGGATCGGCGCGCCGGGTGGGATCGATCGATTGTCCAGCGGCGGTTTCCCGACCATGCCCGATTATGACTCGGCCCTGTTTTGGGCGCAGCTGACGGCCATCCCGGTCATGGCGATCTTTTTCGTCAGCATCGAGCCGCACTTCTACCGCCTGTACCGACGCTTCTATCAGTCGTTCGCGCGAAAGGCGTCATTGCGAGAAGCCAACGAGAGAATGCGCTCGCTGAGCGCCTACACCTTGCGAAGCGTGTTTGCGATGCTGGCCGTCGGTTCCGTGATAGCGGCGACGGCCGTGCTCTTCTCATATGCCGCGATCGAGCACCTGACGTTGCTGGGCAGCCAAGCCGGCATGCTGCGGGCCGGGCTCATCGGCGTCGCGTTCCAAACGAGCGCCATGCTGTGCCTGTGTCTCCTCCTGTACTTCGACCTGCGCCGCTCGGCATTGGCGATCACCGTTGCGAGCTTTCTGCTGAACGGCGGGTTGACCCTAGCCTTTCTGCCCCTGGGGTCTGCATACTTCGGGTACGGATTCATGATCGCCGCAATGCTGACATTCCTCCTCGCGATTGGGTTGCTGGCGAAGGAATTGCCCTGGCTGCATTTCCACGCGTTCGTCACCACAAACGCCTCCGCCAAACCGTCGGCGAAACGAATCGCCAGACGCCTTGCCGCCGCGCGCAATTGATATTCCGCAAAAGCGGATCTGACCCACGTCATATCCTGCATTGCAGGCGGAAGTCCCACTATGGGGCGACCGTTCTGCGAGAACGGGTGATGCAGGTATGACGCGATATTTGGTGACGGGAGGCGCAGGCTTCATCGGCTCGCACCTCGTTTCAAAGCTTTTGCATCTCGGCTACGACGTGCGGGTCCTGGACAATCTCTCCACAGGCGCACGTGAAAACGTTCCGAGCGACGCGGATTTCATGCTCGGAGACATATGCGACGCCCAAGCCGTTCGCGCCGCAACGAACGGCGTCGACGGCTGCTTTCACCTCGCAGCGATCGCGTCAGTTCAAGCGAGCAACGAGGACTGGTGGGGTACGCATCAAACGAACCTCGGCGGCGCGATCAACGTATTCAACGGCGCGTTGCGCGCCAAGAATGGACCGTTGCCGATAGTCTATGCGTCGTCCGCCGCGGTGTATGGCGACAATCAAAATGTGCCGCTCGGCGAATGCGCGCATGCGCGCCCGCTGACCGCCTACGGCGCCGACAAGCTGGGCTGTGAGCTCCATGCTGCGGCCGCTGCGACCGCGCACGGCTTCGGCAGCGTCGGTCTTAGGTTTTTCAACGTGTATGGCCCGCGGCAAAATCCGCACTCGCCCTATTCCGGAGTCCTTTCGATCTTTGCGGAGAGACTTCTTCGCGGCGCAGGGGTGACCGTTTTCGGCGACGGCCAGCAGACCCGCGACTTCGTCTTCGTCGGAGACGTCTGCGATGCGCTCTCGACCTCGATGCAGCGCTGCCGGGACGGCGCGGCAGCCGTGTATAACGTCTGCACCGGGAAAGAGCTCAGCGTGCTCGGATTGGCCAATGCGATCATCCGGCTGACGGCGTCGCACGGACGCATAGATCACGCGGCGCCGCGCACAGGAGACATCCGGCGCTCGGTCGGCGACCCCAGCAGCCTCTTCCATCATTTGGGCGTGCGTCCCGGAACGGCGATGGACGAGGGACTTGTCGAGACGTTGGAATGGATGGCGATTGAACATGCCGAGAATTCTGAAAAGCCACTCCGCTTTGCGCGCAATCATGTCGCGGCGTAGTGCGCTGGCGCTGCTTGCCGCTCTCATTCCCGCCGGGCACTCCTTCGCGCGCGACCTCGGGAACGACGAACGCATCAAGGCGAACGCTCCGTGGGCGGTCTATTATGGATCGGCGGCGGCGCCGGATGCATTTGCGACCTACGGGCTCGTGGTGCTCGATCCGAATTATCCGTTCGGACTGGACGACATGAAGGCCGCAGGCTCCCTAACCCTGGGTTACGTGTCGCTCGGCGAATTCAACGCGACCAGCAGATTCGGCGGCCTGCTTCGCGATGAGAGCATGCTGGTCAGCGAAAACCCCAATTGGCCGGGGAGTCATGTCGTCGATCTGCGCAGTCGGGCATGGCGCCGCTTTGTCGTCGAGGAGGTCGCCCCCCGCATCCTCGCGCAGGGCTTTTCCGGTCTCTTTCTCGATACGCTTGATTCTCCCCTCCACCTTGAGGCCACCGATCCGCACCGCTTTTCCGGCATGCGCGACGCGGCCATTGCTCTGATCTCGGACCTCCGTCGCGCGCACGGCGACATTCCGATCATGATGAACCGCGCCTATGCGCTGCTTGGCGACGTCAATCCGATCATTGACGCGGTGCTCGCCGAGAGCCTCGTCACGAACTACAGTTTTGCGACGCGCCGCTGCACGATGGTCGACGAAGCGGCGCTAGCGGGCCATCTGGCGCTACTCGCGCCTGCACGCGCCGGGCGGCGACCTATTCCGATCTTCAGCCTCGACTATTGGGATGCCGGAGATCGCGACGGAATTGCCGCGATCTATGCGCGCGAACGCGCGCTTGGCCACACGCCCTACGTCGCAACCATCCTGCTCGATCAGATCGTCGCTGAACCGCCCCATGTCGTATGAAACCAATGCGCCGACGGCATCTCGGCGGCCGCTTCGGACGATTGCGATCGCCGTATGCGTAACCGCCCTGGCGGCGCTTTTGGCGCTGTTCCTGGCGCCCGGCGGCCTTGAGCAACGTGCGCTTGGAAATCGAGCCGCGCTGGCGCGCGCTGAGCGCGCCTTTGAAGCCGATCGGCCTGCAGAGGCGGTCGCCGCTCTGCAAAGGGCTCCAGAGAACGATCATCCAAGCGTCGAATACATGCGCGCCATGCTGCGCTACACAGCAGCGTCCGGAATGGTCGATGCACATTTCGCCGTCGCGAATGGCCCTTCTCAGCGCGCCCTATCGTCATCCGACCTGCGGCAAGCAATGAACTTTTACGCGCGCCAAGATCGTCCGGAGATGGCGGTCGCCATGTTGAACGCGCTCGCTTCGCGCGACGCGGCGACGCCAAGCGAGATGCTGCAACTCGCCCGCGCATCCGCGGAGGCGGGTCAACCGCGGGACGCGGCGGCAATGGCGCGCCGCATCGCTTCTCGATTGCGTCCTGGCCAGGACCCTCCAGGGGGTGTGTTCGTGATCCACACGCTTGCGGCGGACGGCGACATGGTCGGCGCGCACGAGTTCGCCGCGCGTTGGCTGGGCGCGCCCGTCGCAACCGATGTCGTCCTGTCGATCGCACCCGCCATAGTAGAGAACAATGACCCAAGCATCGCCGTCGATGTGCTTCGGCCAAGGCGCCGCCAGTCGAAGGACGCTGAGGCGGCGTTCGCCTTCGCCATCCGGCGCGCATCGGCCAGCGATCAGCGGCTCAGGGCGGAGCTCACCCAGGACCTCCTGGCCGCCGTATCGAGCCAATCGAACGAAGCGAACGACGTTCGCATTCACGACCTTTTCGCGTTCGGCGATTTCGCCGTCGTGCAGGACGCGCTTTCGCGTGACGGGTCGTGGCGCAACGAGCCTTTGCGCGCAGCGTTCATCGCCGCGATGAAGGCGCACGGTCGCACCACGCAGATGCGTGACCTGCTCGTTGCGGAAGCGTCCCGGGCATCGCCGGAGGATCAACGCCGCGCCGCGCGCCAACTCGCCGAGCTCGGATTTGCCCCGTCCGCCTGCGCGGTGCTGACCGCCCTTGCGGCGCGGGAAGGGCCGCAAGGATCGGCCATGCGCGACCTTCAGTACGTTTGGCGCGCCCACCAGATCACGCCGGACATGGCATGGCTTACGGCGCGCGCTGCAGCGGCGGATGAGGGGCAGGCGGTCGCCTGGGTCGAGCAAATTGCTCTGGCCGGGTCGGCGCGGGACGCACTCGCGTCTTTGGCGCACCTCGAAAGCGCGGCGCGCGCCGACGCGCGCCCCGCGCTCTTGGTCTTACGCGCGCGCTATCTGGCCTGGAGCAACGATTCTCCGGAATTGCGACGCGTCCTAACGCGCGCCGCCGAACAGCCGCTGACGGTCGTCCAGGCGCGCGAAGCGCTCGATATCGCCTGCGCCATCGGCGATGGCGAAAGCGTTCGTCGCCTCTCGCTCACCCAGGAACCGGCCGACACGCCGGCCATCCGCGCCTGCCGCAGCGCCGCGGCCCTCGACACGGCGCACGCTGCACAGCGGCGGGGCGACACGCAGATGACGATCGCCGCATTCAGCGAGGCCGCTCGTCTCGATCTGCTCGGCAGTCAGGACCTGTTCGACTTCGCCCAGGCGCTGGAGCGCGCGGGCGCGCCGGCTGAGGCCCGTTACCAGGCGGCCCTGGCGGCTTTGCCCGCGCCGCAGCGGGGCTCGCTCCAGAACGAGATGCTGCGGGTCGCCATTCTCATGCGATTGGGACAGCGGCGTGAGGCGCAAGGGACGTTGGAACGTCTCCTGGAGCGCGACCCGGCAAATCGCGATGTGCGGATTAGACTAGCTGATCTTTACGTCGACGGCGGCGCGTATCGGTCGGCGCTGGCGCTCACCTCCGGCCAGGGCGCAACCGCCACCACCCTTCCCGCCGCCTCGTCACCCTAATCATTAAAAATAGGACAAAATAACCAAGCGCTCGGGAACAAGTTGCTTGATGCAAGCGTATGTCCCCGGTGCGCGCCGTTTACTCATCTCGGCGGCTCGAGTTCAAGGACGCGCTGTGCGGAGACGCTCACCGCGTTCATCTTTATTCTCTGACTGAGCGGGGCAAGACGATGAGCCACGGAGATCTTAATAGCCACAGCCGGTTGGAAGATCGCGGCGCCAAAACCAACGATTGCGTGGTTACAACAAATCGCGAGCCTGGCGATGTCGACGATCCGGCGCCGCTGGACTCTCTGCGGCGTCATGTGCCGGGCGTGGTGCGCCGCATCGCCGCGGGTCAGCATATCGCGATCGAGGGCGAAGCCAGCGGCCAGGTGATCGGGGTCATCGCCGGCGTCGTGCGCTGCTTCCGGCTGACGGCCGACGGGCGGCGCCATATCTCCCGCTTTGCCGGACACGGGGCCTTGATCGGCCTGGGGTTGCTTGGCGTGCAGCGCTATTCCGCCGAAACGATCAACGACGTTCAGGTTGTCTATCTTCGCGCCGAGACGATAGAGGTTCAATCGCAGGCCAACGCGACGGTCCGAAAGGCCGTCATGCGCGCGCTCACCGACGAACTGAACGAAGGCGCGCGGAGCCAAACGCGGCTTGGATGCCTCAACGCCGAGCAGCGCCTCGCCGATTTTCTGCTCGGCCTGATCGTGGACGACGCGCAGTCGACGCCGATCGAGATGTCGCGAGCCGACATCGCTGACCATTTGGGACTGACGATCGAAACCGTGAGCCGCGCTTTCAGCAAATTCGCCAAGCTTGGCCTCATCGATCTGATCAATCCGCACCGTTTCAGGGCGCCGAACCCGGCGCGCCTGCGTCGCTTGGTCGAAGGACGCATCGCCGCGTCCGAGCCAGTTCTGGACGCAGACGCCATGACACGAGCGACAATTGCCTTCTGATTAAGAATATCGTCGAGCGAATGGCGTGCGGCGCGGCGCCTATTGCCTGACGATCGCGACATGGAGCGCCCCGGATTGCACGATCCGCGAGACGGCCGCGGGCGTCGCTGTCTGCATCACGTTGGCGGCGAGGTTTTCGCCGGTCTGCACGATGCTCGACGTCTTCGCCTGACCGTACTGAACGACGATCGCAATGTTGCCGGAACCCAGCTGCGTGACGTCCGATTTCAGATCCAATCCGAGCTGGGTGATCTTTGCGAAATTGTCGGATGCGGACTGGTCGATCATCGACTCGAGCGCGCCCGCCCCGAGTTGCGATGCCTCGGCGAAATTGCCGTCGCCATTCTGGAAGATTCTTGACGTCTTGGCCGCATCGGCCTGCAGGATGAACGCGGTGTTCGATGAACCGAACTGGGTGATGTCGGAACGCAAGTTCCATCCGAACTTGCGGATGGTCGCGGAGTCGGAACCGGCGACCTGCGCTAGGTCCGCGGACGGCAGTGCGGCGATTTGTCGCACAATCGCGACGTTGTCCTCGCCGCCGCCTTGCACGATCGACGACCACGCTTGCGGCCCAACGGGCGCTGCGTGCTGAGAGACGTCCGCAAACTGCTGCTGATCCGATTGCACGATCGAAGACCATACCGATCCAGCGCCATGCTGAGAGACATTGCCCCCCCCGAGCATGCCGGATCGATCGCGCGCACTGAGGTTTTGCCTTTCGCGCACCAGCGCCCGCGCGGCGCGATCGAGTGGGCCTTCGCCGCCCTCGTCATCCGAATGATCCCGCTCTGCATTCGAACCTGAAGGGCCTGCGGCGGCGTCGTTCGCGAAGCCGTTGGCGGCTGCGTCCTGCGCGCGCGCCAACGCGCCGACAGGCGCAGCGAAGACCGTTCCCGTCGAGACAACCAAAGCCGAAGCGCTCGCGAAAAGTCTACGAAACATCTGTATTCGCTCGCTTTTATCGACGCGTCGCAGCCGCGCGCAAACGATCGTCATGGACCTAGGCGCTCGCGACGAACCTTGCGTTGCGCCGCGCGCGCAGAGATCAAACCGATCAGCCCGCGAAAGGTTAACGCAATACATTGCTGGAAAGCAATCTGCGCGGGCTCGGCGCTCGGCGCGCGGCGGTGCGCAGCGGCGAAGCCCGCACGCGATGGACTTCATCGACGCGGCGTTGGAGAAGCTCCCGCGGTCTGAAGGTCACGCATTCAACGCGTAATGGAGAGCGCATCTCATCGCAGCGCGAAGCCTCAGGAAGGGATCCAGTTTGAGCGGCGCAACCTATGATCAGATCGGCGCGGGATACGCTCGCCGGCGCCGGGCCGATCCGCGGATCGCTGCGCAGGTTATGGCGGCGCTCGGCGACGCGCGCTCGGTCGTCAACGTCGGCGCAGGCGCAGGCTCTTACGAACCGACCGATCGCATCGTGCAGGCCGTCGAGCCCTCAGCCACGATGATCAGTCAGCGCCCCGCGGGCGCCGCGCCTTGCGTGCGCGCTGCAGCCGAGGCCCTGCCGTTTGCGAACGGCGCCTTTGACGCGGCGATGGCCATTTTGACGATCCATCA
>JBMOIB010000010.1:0-42062 GCA_049317545.1 Caulobacterales bacterium
GCCGCTGGATACAACGGAAAAGCAGTCGCGGTTTTTGTTGATGGCCTATCCGCAGAGCTGCCCCTTCTGCCTCACCGCCGGCTCGCAGTACTTCATCGAAGTGCTCGCCGCCGCGCCCGTGCCCTACACGCAGGATTCGATGGTCATCGAAGGCAAGATGGAACTGCTCGAAAAGGACGAGAACGGCCTCTACTACCGGATGCGCGCGGCCAAGCAGGTCAAGGCTTGAGGGAAGCGCGCAGGCCCCTTCGCCTAGAAGCGGACGTTCGGGCTGGCGCCGCGCGATCGATCCACTAGTCCAGGTCAAGTGACCCATAGCCACAGCCCGTCCGGTCGCCCGAGATGCCCCCTGCGCTGGGGCGGCCGTCAATCGTCCGTCTACGGCGCAACCGATGCGGACGTCCCTCTCCCCTTGTGGGAGAGGGTGGATCGGCGGCGCAGCCGCCAAGACGGGTGAGGGGTGTTGGAGCTGACGTCCGAATGTGAGGGTTCACCCCTCATCCGGCGCTTCGCGCCACCTTCTCCCACAGGGGGAGAAGGACGATTACGCCTCGGACAAAACGCCGCGGCGGATTTGGTCGAGTTCGATCGATTCGAACAGCGCGCGGAAATTGCCCTCGCCGAACCCGTCATTGCCTTTGCGCTGAATGAACTCGAAAAAGATCGGCCCGACCGCGTCCTTGCCGAAAATCTGCAACAGCAGTCCCTGGCCTTCGCTCGGCGCGCCGTCGATGAGGATCCTGCGCGTGCGCAGCGCCTCGACGTCCTCGCCGTGGCCCGGCAAGCGCTTGTCGATCAGGTCGAAATAGGCGTCGATCGTGTCCTGCAATTCGATGCCGTTGGCGCGAAGCCTGTCGACGGTTGCGAACAGATCGCCGGCTCCAAGGGCGATATGCTGGATGCCTTCACCCTTGTAGCGCTGCAGAAACTCTTCGATCTGATCGACCTTTCCGTCCTCGCCCTTGCTTTCGTTGAGCGGGATCCGGATCTTTCCGCACGGCGAGGTCATCGCCTTGGAGAACAGGCCCGAAACCTTGCCTTCGATGTCGAAATAGCGGATCTCGCGGAAGTTGAAGATCTGCTCGTAATACGTCGCCCAGGTCGCCATCTGGCCGCGGAACACGTTGTGCGTAAGGTGATCGAGATAGTTGAGGCCGACGCTGCGGCGCTCCTCTTCCTCGGCGGCGCCTGGCAGAGGTCGAAAATCGACGTCGTAGATCGACTGCGCGCCGTACCGATCGACGAGATAGATGTAGGCGCCGCCGATCCCCTTGATCGCGGGAATATCGAGCTCCATCGGCCCGATCGGACTGTCGACCGGCTCGGCGCCGCGGCGCACGGCCTCCTCGAACGCCTGACGCGCGTCGCGCACACGGAACGCCATCGCGTTGGCGCTCGGTCCGCGCAGCGCCCGGAACTCGGCCGGTTGCCCTTCAGGCTCCATGTTGAGGATGAAATTGATGTCGCCCTGCTTGAAGCGCAGCACGTTTTTGGAGCGGTGACGCGCGACGGCGGCGAACCCGAGCTGTTCGAAATAGGCCTTCAACGCATCCGGATCTGGCGAGGTGAACTCGACGAACTCGAAGCCGTCCGTGCCGATCGGATTGTCGAACAGGTCCGCCATGGCGCGCTCCGAACAAGGGAGAAAGGGGTGCGGATTTGACCGCCCGACCGGTTTAGTTACATTTGAAACCAATGTCTACGCCCGCCGCCGCTCCCGCTCCGCCCGAGGCCTTGCGCCTCGCCGACTTTCTGCCCTACCGGCTATCGGTGCTGGCCAACCGCGTTTCGCGTGCGCTGGCGGCGCGCTATGCGCGCGAATTCGATCTGACCATCCCTGAATGGCGCGTGATGGCCGTGTTGGGCGAGGTTGGCGTCGCCACCGCCGGCGCCATCGCCGAGGCGACCGAAATGGACAAAGTGGCGATCTCGCGCGCTGTTGCGCGGCTCAAGGCCGCGGGGCGCATCGCGGCGCGCGCCGATGCCGGGGACCAGCGACGCTCGCGCCTGTCGCTGACGCCTGCGGGCCAGGTCGTCTATCGCAACATCGCCCCGCTCGCACTGTCGCTGGAAGCCCGCCTCCACGCGGCGCTAAGTCCCGCCGAGCAGGCCGGTTTTGAGGCCGCGCTCAGCAAACTCGACGCGGCCGCGCGCGACTTGTGATGCGATCATGCTAAAGCGAGATCATGCCGACTCCGCTTTTTGACCTTCCTCGTCCCTCTGTCTCCGTCGCCGGATCCGACGCCGCCTATCCGGTGCGCCGGATCTATTGCGTTGGCCGCAACTACGCGGCGCACGCCCGCGAAATGGGCGCCGACCCCAGCCGCGATCCGCCGTTCTTCTTCATGAAGCCGGCCGACGCCGTCGCCAGCGCAGGACGGCTCGCCTATCCGCGCGACACGGCCAACCTTCACCACGAGGTCGAGCTCGTCGTCGCACTCGGTCGCGGGGGCGTCGACATCCCGGTCGAAAATGCGCTCGACCATGTTTTCGGCTACGCCGTCGGCATCGACCTCACCAAGCGCGACCGCCAGAACGAAGCCAAGGCCGCGGGACAGCCTTGGGAGCGCAGCAAAGCGTTTGATCATTCCGCGCCAGTCTCGCCGCTCGTTCCGCTTGGACCGCACCAGGCTCCGGTGAGCGGTCGGATTGCGCTCGCGGTCAATGGCGCCGTGCGCCAGGACGCCGATCTCGCGGACATGATCTGGTCGACCGCCGAAATCATCAGCCGCCTCTCCCATATTTGGACCCTGCAGCCTGGCGACCTCGTGTTCACGGGGACCCCGGAGGGCGTCGGCCCGATCGCGTTCGGCGACGTGCTCGAAGCGCGGATCCAGGACGTCGGCGGGTTGCGCGTCGAAATCGGTTCTGGCGCGTGATCACGCTCTATTCGTTCTGGCGCTCGGGCGCCGCGCACCGCGTGCGCATCGCGCTCGAGCTCAAGGGCGCGCCCTATCAGATCGCCACGGTCAACCTGCGGACGGGCGAACAAAAGATCGCGCCTTATCGCGATCTCAGCCCGCAGCCTTTGGTGCCGATGATCGAGATCGGCGGTCGCCGCCTGGTGCAGAGCCCGGCGATCCTGGAATGGCTCGATGAGACCTATCCGACGCCGCCGTTGCTGCCTGACGATCCGTTCGAGCGCGGCCTGGTGCGCGCCGCCGCAGCCATCGTCGCCTGCGACGTGCACCCGCTCGGCAATGTCCGTGTGCTCAACGCCGTGCGCGCCTTGGGCGCCGCCGATGCCGGGGTCGCGGATTGGGCATCGAATTGGATTGAAGCGGGCTTTGAAGCGCTGGAACGGCTCCTCGACGACGCGAACAGCGAAGGTCCGTTCGCATTCGGCCCCGATCCGACGCTCGCCGATTGCACCATCGCGCCGCAATTGTTCGCCGCGCAGGATCGCTATGGCTTCGATCTCCGGCGTTTCCCGCGCCTTGCCGAGCTTGACGCTGCAGCGAACGCCCACCCCGCCTTTGTCGCCGCCCATCCGTTCAACCAGCCGGATGCGCCGGATCGCTGACGTGGACGTCACGCGCCACATTGAAGCCCGCGCGCGGCGGCCTATGCTCCCGGCGCGGCGATCAGCGCGATGCGGGGTTTGGGGATGATGCGGTTTTTGGCGAAGGCGGCGGCGGTCGCGGCGTTGAGCCTGGCGATGTTGGGATGCGGGCCGAAACAGGAGGCCGCCAAAGCGCCTGAGTCTGGCGCCGTCGCAACGACCATCCGCTTCGCGACCGACTGGAAGGCGCAGGCCGAACACGGCGGCTTCTATCAGGCCGTCGCCACCGGGGAATACGCCAAGCGCGGGCTTGATGTCCGCATCGTCCAGGGCGGTCCGGCGGTCAACGTGCCTCAGCTTCTGGCGGCCGGGCAGGTGGAGATGGGCCTCGGCTCCAACGCCTTCATCGCGCTCAACCTCGCCCATCAAAAAACGTCGATCCGCGCCGTCATGGCTGTGTTCCAGAAGGACCCGCAGGTGCTGATCGCGCATCCCGACGCGGGGATCGCAGCGATCGCCGACATGAAAGGCCATCCGATCCTTCTGTCGGACGCCTCGGTGACGACCATCTGGCCGTGGCTCAAGGCGAAGTACGGATTCACCGACGCGCAGGTGCGCAAGTACACCTTCAATTCCGCGCCGTTCCTGGCCGACAAGCGCGCCGTTCAGCAGGGTTACGCAACGAGCGAGCCCTATACGATCGAGAAGCAGGCGGGGCTGAAGCCGCGCGTCTTCCTGCTCGCCGACAACGGCTACGCGGGCTACGCTGCGATGGTGCTCGCGCCGCAATCGCTGATCGACCAGAAGCCGGAAATCGTGCGCGCTTTCGTCGAAGCCACCGCCGCAGGTTGGAAGGATTACCTCAACGGCGATCCGGCGCCCGCCGATGCGCTCATTCTCAAAGACAATCCCGACATGACGCCCGACCTCCTCGCCAATGCGCGCGAAAAAATGAAGTCCTACGGGATCGTCGAGAACGGCGACGTCGCGATCGGCGCCATGACTGACGCGCGGTGGGGCGAATTCTACGAGGCGGCGGCCAAACCGGTCTATCCAGGCGGCGTCGACTGGAAGTCCGCCTATACGCTGCAATTCACGACGCCTGCTCCATGAACCAAGCGCGTTTGGGCGCCCGTATTCGCCTCAAGGCCGCGCGCCGTGTTTACGGCAGCCGGTCGGCGGGCGTGGGACCGCTCGATCTTGGTCTTGAACCAGGAGCCTTCTGTGCGGTCGTCGGACCGTCCGGCTGCGGAAAGAGTACGCTGCTGCGCCTTCTCGCAGGGCTGGAAACATGCTCGGACGGCGCGGTTGAGACCGATGCGACGGCGCCGGGCGACGTCGCGATGGTGTTCCAGTCCCCGACGTTGCTGCCCTGGCTCAGCGCGAGGGACAATGTGGACCTTCCGCTGCGCCTGTTGCATCGCGCCGATCCCGCCGCTGCGGACGCTGCGCTCGCGAGGGTCGGCCTTGCCGACGCGACGCGGTTGAAGCCGGCTGCATTGTCGGGCGGCATGGCGATGCGCGTTTCGCTGGCGCGGGCTCTCGCCACGCAACCGCGCCTGCTGCTGCTCGACGAGCCGTTCGCAGCTCTCGACGCGCTGACCCGCCGCGCGCTGGCCGACGACTTGCTCAGCGTCTGGCTCGACCGGCGACCCACGATCGTGTTCGTCACGCACGACGTCGAAGAGGCCGTTTATCTCGCCGAACGCGTCGTGGTCCTGAGCCGCGGCCCCGGCCAAGCCGTTGCGACCTTCGAGACCGGCGCCCCGGCGCCGCGCCCGCGCGGCTGGCGCGCCGAGGCGCCGTTCCGCACCACAGTCGAGGCCGTCACCGACGCGCTCGCGCAGCACGCCGGGCCGCAGCGATGAGCGGCGCGTTCAGCCGCCTCGCGCCGCCGATCCTCGCGGCGATCGCGCTATTGAGCGCATGGGAGATCGCCGTGCGCGTCCTCCAAACGCCGGCCGTCATCCTGCCGGGACCATCCGCCATCGGCGCGGCGCTCGTCGCCCAGGCCGGTCCGCTCGCCGCCGCCGCGATCGCGACCATGACGACCGCGCTGGCCGCTCTGGCGATTGCAGTAGCGCTGGGCCTAGGCCTTGCCCTGGCGCTCAATCTTTCGCCGACGTTGGAGCGCGCCATCGCGCCGATCGCGGTGACGCTGCAGGTCACGCCGGTCGTGGCGATCGCGCCGCTGGTGGTGATCTGGGTTGGCCTCGAACACGCCGAGCGCGCGATCCTCATCCTCGCCGTCATCGTCGCCTTCTTTCCCGTGTTCTCTGCCGCATTGTCTGGCCTCAACGCCGCCGATCCCGACCTTGAGCGCCTGTTCGCGCTCTATCGCGCCGGGCGCGTCGCCCGGCTGTTCCGGCTGCGCCTCCCCGCCGCCGCGCCGTACATCCTTTCGGGACTCAAAATCGCTGGCGGACTGGCCTTGATCGGCGCCGTCGTCGCTGAATTCGTAGCTGGCACGGGCGCAGCGCGCGGCTTGGCCTGGACGATCCTCGAGGCCGGAAACCGTCTTCAGACCGCGACAATGTTCGCCGCCCTGGCCGTTCTCGCCGCGCTCGGCGTTGGGCTGCACGCTGCGCTGTCAGCCCTGGAGCGCGTCGCCTTGGCGCGCTTCGCCGCACGCAAGGACGCCTAATGCGCAAGGTTTCGGGCAAGGCGATCGCCAAGCGCGACCTGCCGGAGAAGATATGCGCCGCGTGCGCGCGCCCGTTCGCATGGCGCAAGAAGTGGGAACGCGACTGGGAGAATGTGCGCTTCTGCTCTGACCGCTGCCGTGCGACCGGCGCCAATTAAGGACAGATCCAACGCGCCGCCTCGCGATGGACGATCAGATGCCGCATAGCGATGGCGTCGAGGTCCGGGCCGTAGCCGCCGCCCATGACGATCGCCAGCGGGACCTGCCGCCCGCGCACCGCCGCGGCGACGCGCCGTTCCCGTTCCGCCAAGCCGGAATCGCTGAGGCTCAACAGACCCAGCGCATCGTCGACATGCGGATCAACGCCGGCGTTGTAGAAGACGATGTCGGGATCGAAGGCGGCGAAGGCCTTGCCGATCCCAAGGTCGAGGGCCGCGAGATAGGCCTCATCACCAGTGGCGCGCGGCAAGGCGACGTCGAGGTCGCTGGGCGGTTTGCGCGTCGGATAGTTTGCGGCGCAATGAATCGAAAAGGTGAAGACCGAAGGATCGTCCGCGAACGCCAAGGCCGTGCCGTCGCCCTGGTGAACATCTGCGTCGATCACCAATGCGCGCGCGATCCGCCCCTCAGCCTGCAGCGCCCGAATGGCGACCGCGACGTCGTTGAACACGCAGAAGCCCGCCCCTCCTTCAGGCTCCGCGTGATGCGAACCGCCGGCGGTGTTGCAGGCGATCCCCATCTCAAGCGCAGCGCGCGCAGTTGCGATCGTGCCCCCGGTCGCGGCGCAGGCGCGGCGCGCCACATCGGCCGTAACCGGCAAGCCGATCCGGCGCGTCGCGGCCGGATCGAGCGTTTGGGTCAAGACGGCGTCCACATAGGTTGGAGAATGGATGCGCACGAGATCAGCGCGCTCCGCGGACGTCGGCGCGATGAACCCATCGGAAGCAAACCCCTCCTGCGCGATCAGAGCGGCGAGGCGGGCGAACTTGCCCATCGGAAACCGATGCCCCTCGGGCAGCGGCGCGTCATAGGCTGCACTGTAGACGGTCGGAACGCTCATTCACGATCTACGCCGACCGCATCGGCGATCGAGCGGAACCCTTCTGCGCGCAACCGCATGGCGAGATCGCGCGCGATCCGCCGGACGAGTCCGGGCCCCGCATAAATCAACGCGGTGTAGATCTGCACGGCACTCGCCCCGGCCTTGATCTTGGCGAGCGCGGTCGCGCCGTTCTCGACGCCGCCAGCGCCGATGAGCGCCACGGGCTTGCCGCGCAGCGTGCTGGCGAAGCTGCGCAGCACACCGGTCGACCGGGTGAACAGGGGCCGTCCCGAAAGCCCTCCGGATTCGCGTCTAGCGGCGCCCTGCAGCGAGTTGGGACGTTCGATCGTCGTGTTCGATATGATCAAGGCGTCAATCTGGTGCGCGAGCGCCAGCGCTGCGATGTCGGCGATAGCGGCGTCGTCGAGATCCGGCGCGACTTTCAAGAACATCGGCTTCTGACCGTGCGCAGCAGCGAGGTCTCGGCGCGCCGCCGATGCACGGCCGAGAAGATCGTCCAAAGCGCCCTTTTCCTGCAGGCCGCGCAGACCGGGCGTGTTCGGCGACGAGACGTTGATCGTCACATAATCCGCCAGCGGCCAGGCGCGCGTCAGTCCCACGACATAGTCGGCGGCGCGATCGGGGCTGTCTTTATTGGCGCCCACATTGGCGCCGACGACGCCGCCTGGCGCGCGCGCGGCGAGATTGGCGCAGAACGCCTCAAGCCCCTGATTGTTGAAGCCCATGCGGTTGATGACGGCGTGATCGCGCGGGAGACGGAACAATCGTGGGCGCGGATTGCCCTCCTGCGGTTTCGGCGTTGCGGTTCCGCACTCGACGAAGCCGAATCCCGATGCAAGCAAAGCATTTGCGGCTTCCGCGTTCTTGTCGAAGCCGGCCGCCAAACCGATTGGATTGGGAAGCTCAAGCCCGCTCAGATTTGTGCGCAGAACCGGCCATCGTCCGGCCGCAACCCGCGGACCAGCGCCCATCTTGAGGCCTGCGAGGGCTGCACGGTGGGCGGTTTCTGGGTCTATGCGTCGGAGCGCGACGGTCGCGAGGTCGGCCAAGAGGCTCATGATGGAAAATCATCCGGCAACGCGCAGGCGCCATCGGGTGCGACTCGAACCGGCCACATACGCGACGCCTGCGACACGGCCAACGGTGCATAAAGATGAGGGAAAAGCGCGCCGCCACGCGACGGTTCCCAGACAAGCTGATCCCCCCAGGGCGACGTGTCGAACTCGAGCACCAGGAGATCGTCGCGGCCGGCGTAATGGAGCGCAAGCGTGGCGCCGACCTGCGCAGCCGCTGAAAAATGGATGTAGCCGTCGCGACGATCCAGCTCCGAGCCCAGCCAGTCCGTCGCCGCGGACGCTTCGGCCCAGGTGGCCTGGTCGATGATCTTGTAAATGCGGGATGGCGTGGACAAGGAAACTGCGCCAATAGTTAGGTTGAAATTCCTCAGGCTGCAGTATAGGACTCGTCGCGCGCCGCAGCCATCAAGAGTTTGGAGACGGCCATGGAGCACGCACACATTTGGCGAGCCCTCGACGCCTTGGCGGCGCGTCACAGACTGACCGCGTCAGGCCTGGCGCGTGCAGCCGGCCTCGACCCGACGACGTTCAACAAATCCAAGCGCCTGTCGCCTGAAGGCAAGCCGCGATGGCCGTCGTCTGAAAGCGTCACGCGCGCGCTTGAAGCCGTTGGTGCGGATTATGAGGACTTCGCCGTCCTGGTCTCGGGCAGCTCGCGCGCGGCCGGCCGCGCTATTCCGGTGCTCCCGCTCCGCGACGATCCGGACCTGCGGTTCGACGAAAACGGCCTGCCGATCGCGGCGAGCGATACAATCCGGTTTCCTGGCCTGCCGGACGACCACATTTTTGCATTCGAGCTGATCGACGCCAGCGCCGAGCCGGTCTTTCGCGCTGGCGACATTGTCGTCGTGCAACCGACGGCGGCGGTCCGCCGCGGCGACCGCGTCGTCGCGC
The DNA here is from genome assembly GCA_049317545.1 of Caulobacterales bacterium. Classification (GTDB taxonomy): domain Bacteria; phylum Pseudomonadota; class Alphaproteobacteria; order Caulobacterales; family Aquidulcibacteraceae; genus REEB506. The sequence continues at coordinate 9,180 of JBMOIB010000010.1, forward strand.
GTTTCCGTAACGGCGGCATGGCGGTTCGACGCGTCGGTGCGCGAACGGATCAAAACATCGAGCTGGCGCCGCTCGACCCCGCGCAGGAGGCGACGCGGTTCAGCGCCAAAGACGTCGAATGGGTGGCCCGGATCGTTTGGGCGAGCCAGTGAGGCGCTAAAGCCGGGTCTGCGCGTCGGCTGCGGCGGCGCGAGGGCCGGCAGCGTCGAACACCGCGGCGACCCGTCGCGCTTCGGCGCGAAGGTGGCCGGCGAACGCATCCGAATCGGGCGCGGCCGAAGCCCGGGCCAAGGCGCCGCGAGCCTCGACAGATCGGCCGACGGGATCGACGCCAAGCAGAGCGGCCGCGTAGTGCAAGGCGATGCCGGGATCGTTCGGCGCCAATTCGCCGGCGTGCGTGAACGCCGCGACGCCGCGAGCAATCGATGCTCCGTAAAGGCGGGCGCCGAAACGTCCGCCGCGGCGAACGACCTCCAGGTTCCACCCGCCCAACAACGCCCAGGCCCAGGGTTCGTTGGGGCTGAGCGCAAGGGCTTCGTCGATCAGGCGTTTGCCTTCTTGCGCATAGCCGTGCCGAAGCGCTTCGGCGACGCTGCTGCGCCGGCCCTTGATCCCGAGCGCCATGGCGAGCTGCAGCCGCGCTTCGACCGAACGCGGGTCGCCTTTGAGGGCGGCGCGCGCCTGGGCGGCGGCTTCGTCGAGAAGATCGTCGCGGCGACCCGCGCCCGCCATCACGCAGGCGGCGAGCAGCGCGCGGGCGGCGAGCGTTCGGTCTTCCGGGAGGGGCGAGCGGCCCGCCGTTTCGGCGGCCTCCAAAAATCGGCCGGAGGCGTAGGCGGCAAGCGGCGCCGCCGATGGCGCGGCCGTAGCCGAGGAGGCGCCGGTCAAGCAGATTGCAGCTGCAAGAATGCCCGAGAGCATCCGCCCGGTAAGCGCCATGCCGACCTCCAGCCTTGACCATGGCGAAGGCGGAGCGCGGCGTAAAGCCGCAATCTCAGGCGGCCAGCAGCTCTCCAGCGGCGCCTTTACGCAGCAAATCCGCCGTTTCGCGCACCCCGAAAATGGCGGCGAACGAACCGAACCGAGGTCCCTGCTCCTGGCCGAGCAGCACTTCATAGAGCGCCTTGAACCAATCGCGCAGCGGTTCGAACCCGTGCGCTTTGCCGACCTCGAACACGATGTTCTGGAGCGCCTCGCCGTCCGCCAGGCCGGCGTCGAGCGCATCGAAACGTGCGGCGAGATCCAGGAAGGCCGCAACCTCGACCGGAGCGGCGGCGCGGAAGCGCTTCGTCGGCTTCACGAAGTCCTGGTAATAGCGCAGCGCATAACCGACGAGTTGATCGAGCAACGGCGACGTATCGGGGCTCGCGTCCGGCGCATACTTCGAAATGAAGCTCCAGATCTGCGCGTTGGTTTCGGCGTTCGCCGCGCTGACCAGATTGAGGAGCAACGCGAACGTCACCGGCGAGCCGTCCTGCGGCGGGCGGCCCGAATGGATGTGCCAGACCGCATTTTCCAACCGTTCGGCGGGCGTCTGACGGTGATAGGCGTCGAGGAACGCGAGGTATTCGTCGACGGCCTTGGGGATCACATCGAAGAACAGGCGCTTGGCCGTCTTCGGCTTCTGAAACATGTACAGGGCGAGACTTTCGGGCGTGGCGTAGGACAGCCATTCCTCTACCGAGAGCCCGTTGCCCTTGGATTTCGAAATCTTCTCGCCGTTGTCGTCGAGGAACAATTCGTAATTGAACCCCTCCGGCGGGGTCCCGCCGAGCGCCCGGCAAATGAGCGAGCTCTGCTTGACGCTGTCGATCAGGTCTTTGCCCGACATTTCGTAATCGACGCCAAGCGCGGTCCAGCGCAGCGCCCAATCCGGCTTCCATTGGATCTTCACATGGCCGCCGGTGACGGTTGTCTCGACCTTTTCGCCGTCCTCGTCCTCGAAGACGATCGTGCCCTTGGCGGGATTGCGCTCAAGCGTCGGGACCTGCAGCACGCGGCCGCTCTTCGGACTGATCGGCAGGAACGGCGAATAGGAGGAGCGGCGATCCTCGCCAAGCGTCGGCAGCATGATCGCCATGACCTTGTCGAACCGTTCGAGCATGCGCAGCAAGGTCTCGTCGAACACGCCGGATCGGTATTGCTCTGTGGACGACAGGAATTCGTACTCAAAGCCGAAGCCGTCGAGGAAGGAGCGCAGGCGGGCGTTGTTGTGATGGGCGAAGCTCTGGTGCGTGCCGAACGGATCGGGCACGGCGGTCAGCGGCTTGCCCAGATGCGCGGCCAGCATTTCCTGGTTCGGCACGTTGGTCGGCACCTTGCGAAAGCCGTCCATGTCATCGCTGAACGCCACCAGCCGCGTCGGGACTTTATCGTCGGTCAAGGCGCGGAAGGCGTGGCGCACCATCGTCGTGCGGGCCACTTCGCCGAACGTGCCGATGTGCGGCAGACCCGACGGCCCGTAGCCCGTCTCGAAGATCACCGGGCCATCCTTGGGCCGGGCTTTCAACCGCTCCACGACGAGGCGGGCCTGTTCAAACGGCCAAGCCTTGGCGGCGGCGAGAGCGGCGGCGTCGGTCATCGGAAAACCTCAAGCAAGCCGACTTGGCTAAGGGACGTCGCCCAAAGGCGCAAGAACTCCGCGCCGCGGCGCCAACATCATTGATCTCGGCGACGCAGCAGGCCAGATGCGGGGATGCGCACCCTGATCCTCCTGCGCCACGGCAAAGCCGTGCGCGAACACGAAGCCCCAACCGACCGCGAACGGGTCCTGACCGATCGCGGCCGGCGCGACGCCGCCGAGGCCGGCGCACGGATCGCCGCCGCGCGTTTGCAGCCCACCTTAGCGCTCGTTTCCTCAGCCGCACGTACGCGCGAGACCGCGGCGTGCGCCTTGGCCGCCCTGCCAGGCGTCGAAGTCCAGTTCGTCGATGGGCTCTATATGGCGCCGGCTGAATTGGTGTGGGCCGCGTTTGAAGAAGCGACCGCGGACGTCGTCCTCATCGTTGGCCACAATCCCGGGCTGTCCGAGCTTGCGGCGCTGCTCGTCGACCAGGACCACGACGGATCGCGCCTCGCCAGAGACGTCCATGACGGGCTCTCCACGGCGGCCTTCGCCGCATTCGAGATCCGCGGCGACGTCCTCGAAGCCGCTGCGCCGCGGCTGCTCGCGGGGTGGCGGCCTTAGAGCAGCGGGATCGGTCCTAGCCCTCCGAAGAAATCCCCAATTCCAGGTAGCGGGATTAAGTCGGTTCGCGCAGAGAACGGTGGCGGACAAAGGCCCGATCCTTCGGGATTCGGCCATGGATGGCACTGGAACCTGGCCGCGATGGCGCGAATTGGACGATGCTGCGCTCGACGCCGCGGTGAATGGGCTGGCGCGCGCGGCGCCGTCTGAGAGCGCGCGTCGGCGCGTAACGACGAACCAGGCGATTGTCCTCGTTCTGCTTGCCGGCGTCGTCGCGGCTTTCGCTGCTTTTTGGCCAAGCGCCGCGCAAGGCATCGCGGGCTTCGCGCTTTGCGCGCTGTTCATCGCGTTCATCACGTTGCGCTTGGCGGCGGCGGCATTCGTCGCCGCGGCGCCTGTCGGGCCGCCGCCGATCCGGTGGAGCGGCGAACTGCCGATCTATTCTATCCTGTGCCCACTTCACCGCGAGGCCGCCATCGCGCCGGACCTCGTGGCCGCGCTCTCCAAGCTCGACTATCCAGGCGCCAAACTCGACGTGAAATTCATCGTCGAGGCCGATGACCAAGAGACAATCGCCGCGCTCCGCGCGGTTGGCCTGCCTGGTTGGTCTGAACTCGTCGAAGTCCCTCCCCTCGGGCCGCGCACCAAGCCGAAAGCGCTTAATTTCGCTCTGCCGCGCGTGCGTGGCGCCTTCGTCTGCGTCTACGACGCCGAGGACGTCCCACATCCCGGCCAGCTGCGCGCGGCGCTCGACGCCTTCGCCGCCCACGGCGCGGACCTCGGCTGCGTCCAGGCGCCTTTGGTGGTGGCGAACGGCGACCGCGCTTGGATCGCCCGCCAATTCGCCGCCGAATACGCCATCCAGTTCGGCGAACTCCTGCCGTTTTTCGCGCTCGCCAAACTGCCGTTCGCCATCGGCGGCACGAGCAATCATTTCCGCACGTCGGCGCTGATCACGTGCGGCGGCTGGGACCCCTACAATCTCACCGAGGACGCCGATATCGGCTTTCGGCTGGCGCGGCGCGGCTGGCGCATGACGATGATCGACGCCCCGACGCTCGAAGACGCGCCTACAGACATGGCGGCCTGGATCAAGCAGCGCACGCGTTGGATCAAGGGCCACATCCAGACCTGGGTCGTGCTGATGCGCGATCCGGCGCGGCTCTTTCGCGACCTCGGCGCGGCGGGATTCTGCGCGGTGCAGGTCCAGCTCGCTGGCGGCGTTCTGGCGGCGTTCGCCCATGCGCCGTTCGCTCTATGTTTGGCGGTGAGCGCGGTGGATCCGTCTGGAACGGTCGGTCGCGAAGGCTGGGCGCTCGCGTTCGCCGGCTATGCGACGGCAGCCTATGGCGCTGCGGTAGGGACGGCCAAATCCGGCGATCTCGGGCACCTCCGCGCCGCCTTGACGATGCCGCTCTACTGGCCGCTGGCGACGATCGCCGCCGTCCGCGCCCTCATTGAGTTCGTCGCAGCACCGCATTATTGGGCCAAGACCGACCATCCCGCCCGGAGCGCGCGTGCCAGCCCTCGATCTGAACCCTGATCTCGTTCTTACTCTCGCCGCGCTCGGCGTCGCGGGCGGCGCATTTTGGCTTGCCTCGCGTCGCGCAGCCCAGCCCGCCGATCCCCTCCGGCCCCGTCTCGTGCCTTGGCGCGGGGTGATCATCGCTTCGGGATTTGCGGCGTTCGTCGCGCTGGTTCACCTCGTCAACCTCGTCGGGGTCACGACCGGTCGATGACCCGCTGCGGCGGCGCCGAGGACAAGAGCGCGGCTTCAGCCAGCACAACCGGCCACGACCAGGCGCCAGGCGCGGCGAGGTAACGCGGCTCCCAATCCGGGTCGAACTTCTCCTTGAAGTCCCGCAGGCCGCGGAAATTGTAGAACATCGATCCGCGCTCGAAGATGAACCGGCCCAGACGCGCAAAAGCCGGCGCGTGGCGCTCCTCGGCGAGGCCCGAGAGCGGAGCCATGCCGAGATCGAGCCGCTGATACCCTTCCTGCTGCGCCCACAGAATGATCTCGGTGAACAGGAAATCCATCAGGCCGTGCGGCGCGCCTTCGGGCGCGTAGCGCATCAGATCGACGCTCGCCCAGCCCTTGTCCGGCGTCGTCCAAAGGTTGGCGAAGGCGATCGGGCGGCCCTTAAGGCGCACGACCGCAATCGGGAAGCGGGCGAGATAATCCTCATCAAAGGCGCCGAGCGAAAACCCCTTCTCGCGGCCCTTCTGGTGGGCGAGCCAAGCCTCGGAAATCTGCGCGAGTTCGGCGAACCGCTCCTTGCCGTGCGGCGGCGCCTCGAGATCGAAGACCGCGCCGTCGCGCTCGACCAGACGGTTGCGGGCAGTGCGCAGATTCTGCTTTTTGCGCCCCGACATTTTGAAGGTCGAAAGGTCGATGACGGCGTTCTCGCCGACTTTCTCCAGCTGAAATCCGAGGTCGATCAGGTCGGGAAGAAGATCGGGCGGCGCCGCGTAAACGACCGGTCGCAGATTGAGACGGTCGGCCTCGTCCCGAAACGCCGCAATGGCGCCCCGCCAGCTCGCGCGCTTGCCGACCGGGCCGCCCATCGCGATGAGGCTTCCCGCTGACCGCGCAAACATCATCCAGGCCAGACCGTCCGGCGCGAACACGAGGCTCTTGTCGCCGAGAAACACGAGATTGGCCTCGGCGCGGGCGCCCTGCGCGCTCGCCAGGATCTGATCGGCGCGCGCCAGATCGTCCAGGCGCAACGGCGGCGGTCCCGCGCGCGCCGGGCTGAGGACAAGCCGCCACATCGCAAGCGCGCCGACGGCGCCGACGCCGACCAGGAACGCGCGCCCGCTGCGGCCCACATGCGGATCGAGCACCAGACCCCACCAGGCCGTTTCGACGAACCCAGGGCGGTGCGCAGCCCACATCACGGCGCTGACGGCCGCCGCTGCAAGTCCGGCGATTGCGGCGAGATACCAGCGCCGCGAGGGCGCGAGCGCAGCGAGGCCTGCATGGCGATAAAACGCCCGCCGCGCCGCGGCGAGCGTGGCGAACACCACGCCATAGGCGATCGCGGCCTCAGGGTCGTTTGTTCGCCACAGAGAATAGAGCGCCGCGTGCGCGAGCAACACGCACGCCGCCGCCCAGGCCGCGTCGAGCCGCCGGCTGAGACCGACGGCGAGCGCCATCAGGCCGACGCCTGTGACGCTGGCCGTGAATTCGGGCAGCTCGTCCACGATGCGGTCGATCAAATCGAGCCCGGGCGCGTGCGGCAGATCGGGGGTCACCGCGGTGAGCAGCGAGACAAGCCCGATCACGAAACTCGCGAGCGCCGCGGCGAGTGGAATGCGCTCGACGGCGAAATCGACCACGCCCCGCCACGGCGCGCCAACGGCTCCGTCGGCTTCGCTCTGGCTCATCGGTTCTCCTTGCGTCATCGCTGGACCTCGTTCCGCGACGCGGTAATGTCGCGTCCAATTGCGAAGCGGTCGCGACGGTTTAGTGCAGGCCGCACGAGGAGGCGAGGATGGCTGACGGCGCAGGCGCCCTTGAGGGTTTCCGAAACGAGGTCCGGGCGTGGCTGGAGGCGAATTGCCCGCCGGCCATGCGCACGCCCATGCCGGAAGACGAAGTCGTCTGGGGCGGGCGCAACGTCGCCTTCAAGCGCCCGGAAGCGAAGCAGTGGCTCGAAGCGATGGGCCAAAAAGGCTGGACGGCGCCGACCTGGCCAAAGGCCTACGGCGGCGGCGGGCTCACGGCCGCCGAGAATGCGATCCTGCAAGACGAGTTGCGCCGCATCAAAGCGCGACCGCCGCTGTTTTCGTTCGGGCTGTGGATGTTCGGCCCCGTGCTGCTCGAATACGGCAACGAGGCCCAGAAAACCGAGCACCTGCCGAAAATCGTGCGCGGCGAAATCCGCTGGTGCCAAGGCTATTCCGAACCCGGCGCCGGCTCCGATCTCGCCGGCCTGCAGACGCGCTGCGAAGACAAGGGCGACCATTATCTGATCAATGGTCAGAAGGTCTGGACGAGCTACGCCAACGAAGCCGACTGGATGTTCTGCCTGGTGCGGACCGACACGACGACCAAGCACGAAGGCATCTCGTTCGTTCTGTTCGACATGAAGACGCCGGGCGTCGAAACCCGGCCGATCAAGCTGATCTCCGGATCCTCGCCGTTCTGCGAGACCTTCCTGACCGACGTCAAAGTGCCGAAGGAAAACCTCGTCGGCCGGCTCAACGGCGGCTGGGACATCGCCAAGCGCCTTTTGATGTACGAGCGCCAGAACATCTCCGCGTCCGGCTTCGGCGGCGCCGGCGGCCTGACCCTCGACGAAGTCGCAAAGACCTATGTCGGCCTAGACGGCGGCAAGCTCGCCGATACCGACTTGCGCGCCCGCATCGCCGAACAAATGATGGCCGATAAGGCGTTCGGCCTGACGGTACGTCGCGCCAGCGAAATGGCGAAGGCCGGCGAAGGCGCCGGCCATATGGCGTCCATGTTCAAGGTTGCGGCGGCCACGCTCAATCAGAAAAAGACCGAACTCATGCTCGAGGCGCTCGGCAATCGCGGCCTTGGCTGGAGCGGCGACGGCTTCTCCAAGAACGAGTTGAAGGTCACGCGCGATTGGCTGCGCGCCAAGGGCAATTCGATCGAGGGCGGCACCACCGAAGTGAACCTCAACGTGATCGCCAAGCGCGTGCTTGGCCTGCGCGATCATCAATAGGATCCCGACTGATGCGCCTCCCCCTCATCGCCCTGGCCTTGGCCCTGGGCGCGAGCGCCTGCTCGCCAGCCAAACCGCCGCCGGCAGCCCCCGCGGAGATGACGCAAGAAGAGATCGACGCCGCGAGCCATGAAGGCCCGACCGGTTGGCTCGAGGCCGATGGTCCCGGCGAAACGGCGCTGGTCTGGCGCGCCGGGCCGAATGCGATCGAGTTTCGATTGGCGTGTGAAACGGCCGGGAAGACGCTCATTGCGCAGGCCGAATCTGTCGCTTTGACCGACAAGCCGCTCGCGCCAAATACAGCAGCCGCGCTGCTGATCGGCGCCAAGTCCTTCGCTGGCGTCGTCTCGCCGGACGAGGGCCTCATGACGATGAGCATGAAGTTGCCCGTCACGCCCGACGTGCTTGCGGCCCTCGCTGACGCGCCAAGCGCGCGGATCGTGGTCGGCGACGCCTTCGTCGAGGCGGGCCCTGACGGCGCGGCGAAACTCGCCGCCTTCGGACAATCCTGCGCCGCCATCACGGGCGTCGCGCCAGCGCCATGAGCGCACAAATCGAAATCGCAATGACCGCCGCACCCGGAGGATCCGCCTGATGTTCACCCTGAGCGAAGAACACGTCCTATTGCGCGACGCCGCCCGCGGCTTCGTGCAGGATAAAATGCCGACGACGCACCTGCGCGCGCTGCGCGATGCGGGCTCCCGCGACGGCTTCGACCGTGCGCTGTGGGCTGAGATCGCGGCGATGGGTTGGACCGGCATTCTTGTTCCGGAGGAACACGGCGGCGCGGCGCTCGGTCCGATGGGGCTGGGGCTCATTCTCCAGGAGGCCGGTCGCACGCTGGCGCCGAGCCCGCTTCTGTCGACCGCCATGATCGGCGCGAGCGCGCTGATGCTCGGCGGGACGACGGCGCAGCAGGGCCTCTATCTGCCCAAGATCGCCGACGGCTCATTGATCGCCGCGCTGGCCATCGACGAAACCGCCCACCACGCGCCGCATCGCTTGTCCACGACCGCTACGCCCGCAGGGGCCGGCTTCACGATTTCGGGCAAGAAGACGTTCGTCGCGGACGGCCATGTCGCCGACCTTTTGATCGTCGCGGCGCAGGCGCCTGATGGTCCGGCGCTCTTCCTGGTTCCCGCCGACGCGCCAGGCGTGATGCGCGCGTTCCTACACACGGTGGATAGCCGCGGCGCCGCCGATATCGTTTTCGACGCCGTCGCCGTTGACGCAAATGCGCGCCTGCAAGGCGGTGCGGATCTGATCGACGCGGTGCTCGATCGCGCCCGGATCGGCCTCGCCGCCGAGATGGTCGGCCAAGCGCAGCAGGCGTTCGAGGTCATCTCGGACTATCTGAAGACGCGCACGCAGTTCGGCCAATTGATTGGCTCGTTCCAAGCCCTGCAGCATCGCGCCGCGAAAATCCTCGTCGAGCTCGAACTCACGCAAAGCTGTGTGACGGCCGCGCTTGATGCGCTCGAGTCCGGTCGCAACGACGTCGCCGAATACGCCAGCCTCGCCAAGGCGCGCGCCGCAGAAACCCTGCACCTCGTCACCAACGAAATGGTGCAGATGCATGGCGGCATCGGGATGACCGACGCCCACGATTCCGGTCTCCATATGAAGCGCGCGCGTGTCGCAGAGGCGCTCTACGGCTCGGCCGCCTTCCATCGCGACCGGTACGCGAGTCTCAACGGCTTCTAGGCCCACGGCTTGCAAACATCGCCACGGCATGCGCCCTGTCCGCGCCGCACGGGGGAGTTTGCATGGCGTCCGCACCGCCGAAACGCGTTTTGTCCGTCAGCGACGGCGTGGCGATCGTCGTCGGGATCGTCATCGGGATGGGCATTTTCCGGGCCCCGTCCCTCGTCGCAGGCGCGGCCGGATCTGAGGGCTGGGCGCTCGGGCTTTGGGCGCTGGGCGGCGTCGTCAGCCTGCTCGGCGCATTGACCTACGCCGAACTCGCAAGCGCCTATCCCAACAAGGGGGGCGAATACGCGATCCTGGCGCGCGCTTACGGCAAGCCTCTCGCTTTCCTGTTCGGCTGGGCGCGGCTTACCGTGATCCAGCCCGGAACGATTGCGGCGGCGGGGTTCGTGCTCGGCGATTATCTGACGCCGCTTCTGCCGCTCGGACCGAACTCGAACGCGGTCTATGCGGCCCTCGGCGTCGGACTGGTCACGTTCGTCAATCTCAGGGGACTGAGCCTCAGCGCGGCAGCGCAGACGATCCTTGCGACGCTGCTCGCGGTTTGCCTCGTGGCGCTTACCGTGGCCGGCTTCGCCGCTCCCGCGGCCCCCGCAACGGTCGCCGGTCCGACGCCCGACCTCGGCGCCATCGGGTTCGCGATGGTGTTCGTGCTTCTCACCTACGGCGGGTGGAACGAAGCGGCCTACCTCTCCGGCGAAGTGGCGAACCCGCAACGCGACATGACGCGAATCCTGTTCTTCGGCGTTGGCGCGGTAACCATCCTCTACGTGGCCGCCAACGCCGCCTTCCTCCACGTGCTCGGCGCGGAGACCGCGGCGAAATCCGACATTGTCGGCGCGGCGGCGGCGGACGCGGCGCTTGGCCCCTGGGCTGCTCTTGTCGTGACGGCCTTCGTCGTCACCGCGTCGCTCTCGACCATGAACGGCACGCTCTTCACCGGCGCCCGCTCCGGATATGCGCTCGGCCAGGACGTCGGCGCCCTGGGGATTCTCGCGCGTTGGGACGAAAAGCGGGCGTCTCCGGGCGCGGCGGTCGCGGTCCAGGCGGCCGTCGCTTTGGCGCTCGTCCTCCTTGGGGCGGTCACCAAACAGGGCTTCGAGACCATGGCGGCCTACACCGCGCCGGTCTTTTGGGCGTTTTTCCTGCTGACGGGCCTCGCCGCCATCGTTCTGCGGGTGCGCGAGCCCGAGACCATCCGTCCGTTCCGCATGCCCCTCTTTCCTTTGCCGGCGCTCCTGTTTGCAGCGGCGGCGCTGTGGATGCTTTGGTCGAGCCTGACCTATGCGGGCTCGCAGGCCTTCAACCTGGGCGTGCAAATCGGGGTCGGGGTCCTGATGCTCGGCGTCGTCCTGCTGATCGTGGACGCAGCGACCGGGCGACGCATGGGTCGTGGTTAATCGCACGGCGGCTCTTGCCGTAACGTCCGGCGAAGATCATAAACGCGCCTGAAGAGGGGGCCGAAATGACGGGCATCTTCGAAGTTGTGCGCGATTATGTCCTGGCTCTGGTCCTTTCATGGGTCGGCGTCGCCATCGAACCGGCCCCACAGCCGCGTTCAGAACCCGCTGCGTGCACCGCGTCGGCCGGGTCCCTGGCCTGCACCGCGCGCCCCGGCTTTGACGCCGATGGATGCGACGCCAACTGAGGCTTAATTCGGCGATTTTCCAGATTAACGTCTCGCGGACTGCGGGCGCCGTTGATTCGCCGCACTCCCGTCTAACGTAATCTCTTCACACCCTGGCTCTCAGGCGCGATTTTCGCAGGGGCGCGGGCGTGTGGCTGGACGGTGTGGCTATGGGAAAGCGGAATTTCGAGAACGCGGCGGACGAACCCGAGGGGTTCGGCCCTGAGGTTGACAAGGCCGGCGGCGGCTACGTCGTGCTCGCTTGGCTCTTGGCGCTGGGTTGGCTTGGCGCCGCGGCCGCCGGGCTCTACGCCGCCTACGGCCTCGATCAGTTGCGCGCAGCCGCGCCCGTGGCGCAGGCCGCGATGGGCGCTTTCGGCGCGCTGCCCGCCCTTATGATCCTGTTCAGTGGGTTGGCGATGCGCGAAGGCGCCCGCGGGCGGGCCCAGGCGCGCGCGCTGGCCATTGCCGCCGAACGCATGCTCTCCCCGTCGCCGCGCGCGGAATCCGAAGCCCGCCGCCTGGGCGTGTCGGTGCGTGGTGAAATCGCCGCGCTCGACCGCGCGCTCGACCAGACCCTTCAGAAAGTCCGCGAAGTTGAAGCCGTCGTGGCGCGCCAGACCATGGCGGTCGATAGCGCCGCGGCCATGGCCCAGTCGGGCGCCCGCTCGATCGTCGGCGGCCTGGAGCGTGAACGCGCTGAATTGCTTCAGATTTCCGATGAACTGAACGCCCAGGCCGGGTCGATCGGCCAAGCCATTTCGCGTCACACGCGCCTTATCGCCGACGCAGCCCGCCTCGCCGAAGCTGAGGTGCGCGCCGCCGACGAAGCGCTCGATTCCCGCCTGTCGTCGTTTGGCGCGGCAGCCGCCCTGATCTCGGATCGCACGGCCGCTTTGACCAAGGCCGCGCAAGCCAGCGCGGAAAGCGCGCTGCGGCTCGAGAACGCGCTTTCCACGGCGCTCGACAGCCTCGCCCAAGCCACCGCCCTCACCGACGCCGCCAAGAAGTCCGCCGAGACGGCGACCTTCGCCGCGAACACGACGGCCGGCGCGGTCCGCGAAACGACCCTGCGCGCCGTTGAGGACGCCAAGCGCGCGGCGGAAATGATCCGCGCCGAAGCCGCCAGCGTCGAGCGCGCCGGCATGGAGGCGATCCAACGCCTGCGCGACGCGTCGTCTGACGCCCGCTCCGACGCGCGCAAGCCGCTCCCCGAACCCGCGCGCGCCGAGGCCGAGCGCCGCCGCCCCGAACCGGGACCGCGGACTGCAGATCCGAGCCGGGCGGAGACCTTTGCTCACCCGCGTGCCGAAATGGCACGCCCAGACCCGCGACGGATGGCCCCGCCGCCGGCCCCGCCCCGGTCCGAGACAACCGAACCGGCGATCGGGTCCGACGCGCCGATCGCGCGCGACCAGAACCGCTGGACCTGGAAGGACGTGCTCGCCGCCATCGACGACGACACGGCGACCAAGCCTGCGGCCGCGCCGCGTGCGCGGCAGCCAGACCCGCTAGCCGCACCGCGCGCCCGTCAGCCTGAGCCGCCGGCTGCGCCGCCTGCGCCGCGACCCCGTCCGATCGAGGCCTTCGACGCCGGCGAGGCTCGTCCCCGCTCCGATCGCCCCGACAGCGGCCGATCCGGCAGCCATGACGGCGGCGAGAGCAATGCCCAAAACGCCGCCAAGGCCAACGGGTGGGGCTTCTCCATGCGCGGCGGACGCCCGTCCAAGACGATCGATCCGACCTACGATCGGTTCCGCGCGTCCGACCCTCCCGAAGACGAGCCCGACTTTCCGACGAGCCAGAGCGCCGAGGGCGCGCTGATCGCCGCCGCCGGGGTCGCGCTCCACGAAGTGTTCAATCCGCATGCCCTTGAGCGCATCGCCCAACGCGCCAAGAGCGGGACCCAGACGCGCCGCCGCGCCGTGCGCGAAGCCGCGCCTGAAGCGGTCATGCGCCTTGCCCAGCACCTCGACGACTCTTCCGACGCTCGCGCCCGCGCCGCCGCTTTCCTGCGCGCGGAAGGCGCGCGGATCTCGGAGCTGCTCGGTCGCGGCCGCGCCTCGATGGGGTCGGAGAGCACCAGAGCCTTCCTGCTGCTGGACGCCGCCAGCGCCTAAGGCCCGGCACGCCCCTTGCAGCCTCCGCATCTGAGCCGGCGTCGCCGCGCTTTAGGAGGCCAGCATGAGGGATCCGCGCCCGTTCGCGCGCTCGTCCACGCGTTCGTCCGAAACCGGCGAACCGGCACGCGCGACACACGAACGTCTCGCGGCGTTCCAGGGCGACGACGGCCAGCCTTGGCGCGCCGACGAAAGCCCTGTCGAGCATGCCCGTAAGCATGCCCGATCATCCGGCCCCGGATGGATCGGCTGGCTCGCTGCAACGCTTTGGTTCGGTCTCGCGATCGCTGCGCCGGTCGCGTATTGGGGCGCCGGTCCCGTCCTTGCGCAGCATCCGGCGTTTCTTGCGGCTCTCGGCGCCATCGCCGTGTTTCCCGCCTTTTCCATTCTCGTAGGCGCTGCCGCGGCTCGGGACGCCGCCGGCGCACGCAACCTTGCCGCGCAATTGATCGACCAGGGCGATCTCGGCGTCGGGCTCGGCGGCGAAGATGAGCGCGCGGCCTGGCGGCGCACGCTGGCCGAGGCCGAAGATGCAGCGACCGCAATCGGCGACCTTTTGACCCGCGAACGCGCCGCCGCGGGTGAGGCCGCGACCGAACTCAAGTCCAGCATCGAGGCGGCCGCGCAGACCGCCCACCGCCAGGTCCGCCTTATCCGTGAAGCCTCGCGCCTCATGGGCGAGGAGGCCCGCACGGTGGAAGCCACATTCGCCGAGACCGTCGCCGCTGTGGAGCGCATGGCGCAAACGCTGCAGCGCGACCTTGAATCTGCCGAACGCCTGCACGCCCAAGCGCGCGACCTCGCCACCCGAGCACAGGCGGACGTCGACGCCGCGGCTGCGCGACTGGAGCAGGCCACTGCGGCCGCGCGGGCGCAGTCTGATGAAGCTGCGCGCGCGAGCGACGCACGCGCGATTCCGCAAGCGGCCAAAGAACCGCCGCCGCGCGCGCGCGCCGCGCGTCGAAGCAGCGACCCGATCCGCACCCGCGAGCAGGCGTCGGCTGCGTCATCCGAACTCGCACGCGATCTCAAACTTGATTGGCTCGCGACGGCGCCCGGTCCTGCTATCGAAATGCTGCAGACGATGGGCGTCGCGCCCTGCGAAGCGATTGACGAGGCCGATTTCGCGGCGATCGTGCGCCGTTCGCGTCTCGGCGCCGCAGCGCGTCGCCGTGCTGTCGCCGACGTTGCGCCAGCCGCTATCGCGCGGATCGCACGCATCGTCTCGCGCGACGCCGACGTCAAGCGCGCCGCCGCCGCCTTTCGGCGCGACCCGGGCTTTGACGCGGCTGGCCCCATGGACGATTGGAGCGCCGAACGCGACGTGGCGCGCGCCTATCTGCTGGTCGACGCTGCACTCGGCTGAACCGGCAGCACAGCCGCCTGGCCGACCGCCCACGTCCCGATCCGGTCAGATGCGCGCTGCGCCGCCTTTGCAAGCGCTGACGCAGCGACGGCCGCGGAACGCGCGTCGAAGGGTTCGGTCTCTTCAAAGGTCTGCGCCGCGACCACGATCCGCGTCCGCGCGTCCATAAGCTTCACGTCGGCGCGAAACCGCGCGACCAATCCGGCGCGCGATTCTTCAACCTGGAAGTCCGTGACCTGCCAGCGCAATTCTGCGGTCGCGCGCGCCCCTTCGCCTGAGCGGACAGCGGACAACGCCACGCGTTGCGCGTCGATCGTCTCGATCAACAGCGCCTGCAGGGCCGTCGGCGTGCGCGAGGGCCACGCCCCCCGCTCCATGTAGCCGAGCGCGCCATTGCGCGCCCAGACGATGTCGACTCCGGCCAAAACGGTCGAAACGACGGGATCTGGAACCGCAATGACGATCGCGCCGGCGGGCGTCGGCGCAGCGATCGGCGCGACCGCAGCGCGCAAAGGAAAGATGCGCGGCGCAGGCGGAGGCTTGGGAATGAGCGAGCAACCGGCGAGCGCGCTGGCCGCGGCAAGCGCGCAGATGAATTTCCGTGCGTTCATGGCGCCACCTTCACGACTGGTCGTTCCGCGCCGACAATCAGGCGATTGGGGCTTCGGTCGAGTTGGATTGCGAGCGTTTCCATCGTCGTCGACAGCCGCCGCAGATCCTGCGCGGCGAGCGCGATGTCCGGCAGGCTTTGTTCAGCGGCGATGTCGGCTGCGATCCTTGTGCTCGCCAATGTCGCCTGCGCGGTCTCTGCAGCGGCGCGCAGGGCGGTCAGCGCCTTCGTCGCTTCTTCAACCGTCGTCGCCGCCTCGTCGCCGATCTTGTCGAGCCGACCATCGGCGTTCTTGGACAAGGTCTCGACGGAGGCCGCCGCGGTCTCGAAACGCCGTCCCGCATCACGCAGCGCAACGATCGCCTCACGGGCCTCGCGCACGGCGCCCTTCTGCTTCTCCAGTTCCGCCGTCGCTGCTTCCAAATGGGTGAGCGCAGCGGAAACTTTGGCGACGTTTTCCGGCGACAGAAGCGATTGCATCGCAAGGAGCATGCGGCTGGTGCGCTCGGCGATGTCGCCGCCGGCGCCGAGGATCTTGTCGATTTCCGAAGCCTCGCCGCGAATCCTCGGCGCGGCCTGACCCAGCTGAGAACGCACGTTGGGCGCGGTCTTCGATCCGCCGGTGATCTGGATCAGGTTGACGCCCGTCAGGCCCACCGGCTCGAGCTGGCCGACGCTGTCGCGCTTCACGGGCGTCGCGGCGTCGATCCGTACGCGCGCCAGAACTTTGTCCGGATTCGTCGGATCGATCCGCAGGTCCGTCACTTCGCCGACCTTGATGCCCTGGAACCGGACCTCGCCGCCGCGCGCAAGCCCACGGACGGGGCCATCGAACACCACGACCACCGTCGAGAACGACCGGTTGAGATCCGCGCCGGCGATCCAGAGCGCAAACGCCAGGGCGAGCGCGAACCCGATGATCGCGGAGGCCCCGATCAGCACGTAATTGGCCTTCGTCTCCATGCTCAGCTCCTCGCCGACAGCGCCGCGCGTCCGCGCGGCCCGGAGAAGTAATCCTTGATCCACCCGGTGGCGCCGGTGCGGACCTCGTCCACCGTTCCGATCGCGGCGACCTTGCCCGCAAAAAGGACGGCGACGCGATCGCATACCGTAACCAGAGTATCGAGATCGTGGGTCACCAGAAACACCGTCAATCCCATCGCCTGGGCGAGGTCCTTGATCAACGCATCAAACCGCCCCGCCGTGACCGGATCGAGACCCGCGGTCGGTTCATCGAGGAATAGAAGCTCCGGATCCATGGCGAGCGCGCGGGCGAGCGCGGCGCGTTTGCGCATGCCGCCGGACAATTGCGACGGGCGCTTGTCGAAGCTGTCGGTTTCAAGGCCCGCCATGCGTATCTTCAGTTCGGCGAGTTCACGCACGAGCGCCGCATCGAGATGCGCGTGCTCCAGCAGCGGCGCTTCCACATTCTCGCGAATCGTCAGGGTTGAGAACAACGCGCCATCCTGGAACATCACGCCCCAGCGCATTTCAACGGCGCGGCGGGCGGCGCGGTCGAGCGCGCCAAGGTCCTGGCCGAATACCTCGATCGTGCCGGCGGTGGGTGCATCGAGGCCGACGATCTCTCGCAGGAGCACCGATTTGCCGGTCCCGGACGGTCCGACAACGCCGAGGATTTCCCCGGCGCGCACATCGAGATCGAGCCCCTCGTGCACGGATTGCGCACCGAACCTCGTCACGAGGCCGCGCACGCGGATCGCGGGCTCGACCGGAGAAGACGCCACCGCCGTCGTCACCAGTTCATCTCCATGAACCAGAGCGCGAGGATCGCGTCGAGAACGACCACGAGAAAGATCGCCTGGACGACTGACGATGTCGTCTCGCGCCCAAGCGAGCCGACGTCGCCGCCGACCCGCAATCCATGACGGCAGCCGACGATCGCCACGACGAGGCCAAACAATGGCGCCTTCGAAAGGCCGACCCAGAAGTGCGTCGCGCCGACCCCTTCCTGGATCCGCGTGAAAAACTGAACCGGGCTGACGCCCAGAACGCCCCAGCACACCGCGAGCCCACCCCCGAGCCCTGCGATCATCGCCGCGAACGTCAAGAGCGGGGTCATCACCACCATCGCGATCACCCGCGGCGCCACCAGGCGCTCCATGACGTCAAGACCGAGCACGCGCATGGCGTCGATCTCCTGGCGCATCTTCATCGCCCCGATCTCGGCGGTGAAGGCGCTGTCGGTTCGCCCAGCAAGCAGAACGGCGGTAATCACCACCGCAAACTCCCGCAGAACCGAAAAGCCCACGAGCTCGACCGTGAAGATCGATGCGCCGAAATCGGCGAGCACCCGGGCGCCGAGGTAGGCGACAACGACGCCAATGAAGAAGCTCAAGGTCGCCACGATCGCCAATGCGTTGAGGCCGGCCTGTTCGGCCACCGCCACCGCCGAGACCCAGCGGATGCGCTTGGGATGCATGGCAAGGCGCGCGCAGACCGCGAGCGTGCGCCCGAAAAAGTCGAGCGTTGCGCGGCTCTCATCGACCGCGAGGACGACGCTGCGCCCGATCCGATCGAGTAAAGCAGCGAATCCGCCAAGCGCGGCGACAGGAGCCGGCTTCGCCTCCGCCGGTGCGGCCGCGCGGCGCGCGACCTCGATCAGACGCTCCGCAGCCGGATGATCGCCGGTGAACGCGCCGCCGCGTGACGTCCGTTCGATCACCCAGGCCCCGGCCATGTCGATCCGGCCAAGCCCGCTGACGTCAATTGAAACGCCGGCGGGAAGCCGCGCGGCGATGCCCCGCAGCGGCTCATCGACCTCCGCGACGGTCCAAACGGTCCAATCGCCCCGCAAACGCAAGGTGCGGCTGGATTCGTCGAGATCGAAAGCGGCGGCCAAAAAGCGCTCCGGGAAAAGTCTCGTCGGGATAAGACGATAGGGAACGTCTATTGGGAAGCGCTGGTTCCGATGGCGGGAATTCAGGCCACGGACTTCTCGAGCGTCTCCCAGGCCTCCGCGCAGCCCTTCGCGAGCGTGCGCACGCGGGCGATGAAGCTTTGCCGCTCGGTCGGCGACACCACGCCGCGCGCATCGAGAAGATTGAACAGGTGGCTCGCCTTCAGCGCGTAATCATAGGCCGGAAGGACGGCGCCGGCCTCCAGCAGGCGCGCCGACTGCGCTTCGGCGTCCTCGAACCAGCGCAGCGCCATTCCGGGATCGGACAATTCGAAATTGAACCGGCTCTGCTGGCGCTCGTTCTCGAGGAAGATGTCGCCATAGGTCAGCGGGAACTCGCTCTGCGGATCGTTGAACGGCATGTCGTAGACCCGGTCGTAGCCGAGGACATACATCGCAAGGCGCTCAAGCCCGTAGGTGAGCTCGCCCGAGACCGGGCGCACGTCGAGGCCGCCGACCTGCTGAAAATAGGTGTACTGCGAGACTTCCATGCCGTCGCACCAAACCTCCCAGCCGAGCCCCCAGGCCCCGACCGTGGGATTCTCCCAATCGTCTTCCACGAACCTGATGTCGTGCAGGAGCGGGTCGATGCCGATGGCGGCGAGGCTCGCCAGATAGAGGTCCTGCAGGTCCTTCGGGTTCGGCTTCAGGATCACCTGGAACTGGTAATAGTGCTGCAGGCGGTTCGGGTTTTCGCCATAGCGGCCGTCCTTGGGCCGCCGCGACGGCTGGACATAGGCGGCGCGCCAGGGCCTGGGCCCAAGCGCACGCAGGGTCGTCGCCGGGTGCAGCGTGCCCGCGCCCACCTCCATGTCATAGGGCTGCAGGATCGCGCATCCCTGCGCGGCCCAGAAGCGCTGCAGGGTGAGGATCACATCTTGAAAGCAACGGGGAACGGCGTCGGCGTCAGACATGGCCGCGCTCTACGCGAGGCTTCGCGCGCCGGCAAGCGGGGGGCGCTCCGATCGCACAAGACAGATATTGTTTTTGATCACGCCTAATAAACACAATCATTCTTCATTGATTAATTGCGTATTCGGAAGCAACTTGTTGTTGATGATTGACGAATTATTGTCTCCCTCAAGTAGTAAAACAGGCACATGCATGCGCGCTTTGGTCGTGGACGACAACGAGATCTTCCGGGCGCTCTTCGCCCAACTGTTGGATGCTGCGGGATGGGTCGCTACCTGCACTACCGATGGCAATGCTGCATTGGCTATTCTGGACGAAGCCGCGCCAGACGTGATTTTCACCGACATCCACATGTCCGGCATGGACGGATTCGCCCTACTCGCTGCATTGCGGGCGCTCGGGCCTCCGCAGCCGCCGATCGTAGCGGTGACATCAGACTGGGCGGAGGACGCGCTCAGCAACTATCTCGCGGTGGGCTTCGATTGGGCGATCGAAAAGCCGTTGAAAACCGAGCAGCTACTCGGCGTACTCGCCGCACTGCATCCAAGTCCCAATGTCTCGGCCGCCTGACTAAAGATTTAGGCGCGCCCAATACGCCCGCGCTTCCAACGTCCCGGCCAGATCTTCGACGGTCGCGCCCAGCAGGCGCTGCGCCAACGATGACCGCGCAGAGCCTATCGTCCGAAGCTTCACGCGTTCGCCGAACCGCGCGCGAAGCACGGTGTTCAGGTCGCCAAGCGCGTCCGCCAGACCAAGCTCGACAGCCTCGCGCCCTGTGAACACCTCGCCTTCGAACATGTCGGGATGCGGCTTCAATCGCGCCCCTCGGCGCGCACGGACCCAATCCACGAACTCGCCATGCAAGGCCTTGAGCAGCCGATCGAGCCGCGCGACATCCTCCGGACTTTCAGGGCGAAACGGATCAAGCTGGCTCTTTCGCCGTCCGGCGGTATGGACGCGTCGCTCCACGCCGAGCCGCGTCATCGCTTCCGCGAACCCGAACCCGCCGCCGATCACGCCGATCGAACCGACGATCGAGGTTGCATCGGCGAACACTTCATCGCCCGCGCAGGCCAGCCAATAGCCCCCGGACGCAGCCGCATCTTCGATGAAAACGATCGCTTTTTTCGCCTTCGCCTCGGCCAGGCCGCGAATCCGGCGCGCGATCAGGGCCGATTGAACCGGCGATCCGCCCGGAGAATTGACGACAATCGCCACGCAGGGCGCCTTGCGGATCGAGAAGGCCCGCGTCAGCGCAAGTTCGACGCTTGCGAGGTTGAGCGCGCGGCCGCCCAACCCGCGGCCGGCTGCGATGACGCCTTCCAGGCGCACGACGGGGATGACGGTTTCAAGCATGACCTGCGCGTATCGGCAGGCGCAGATTCCAGCAAGGCTTCAGCGCCAGTCGAAAATGGCCCGGCCGCGGAAAATCGCCTCCGCTGCATCGCTGAATCGTCCCTCGGGCCCCGCATGCAGGACGAGCCCGCGATGCAATCGCAGCGGCGACCGCGCGCCTTTTTTGGCCCGCACAAGCACCCGATGCGCCGCCTCGCCCGCGCGCGGAAACACCGGCGCGATCTCCACGCCGCCCAAACGCCCGTCCAGCGCCGCGAGGATGCGCGCCAGTGCGTCGGCGCGATGGATCAGGGTCAAAACCCCGCCGCCGCCCAGCCGGTCCGCGAGGACCCGTATCCAGCGATCGAGACCTTCGGCGTCGACGAACGCGCGCCGGCGGCGTGGATCCGTGGGCGGCTTGCCGTCGCCTGGCGCGGCGTACGGGGGATTGACGAGGATGGCGTCGAAAGCGCCGACCTGGGCTTCGAATATGTCGGCGCAAACAACTGACAGGCGGGCGGAGAATCCATTCGCGGCGATGTTTCCGGCCGCGAGCTCGGCGGTCGGCGGGTCGATCTCGACGCCGAGGGCGGAAATGTCGGCCCGCCGGCTGGCGAGCGCCAGCATCGCCGCGCCCGCCCCGCAGCCTGGCTCGAGGACGCGCGCGCCCGGCTCAGGCTCGACTGCGGCGGCCAGCAGGATCGCGTCGGCCCCGGCGCGATAGCCGGTCCGGAACTGGCGAACGCGCAGTCGCCCATCGAGGAATCCGTCCTCGGTGTGCGCGTCATCAGCCATAAATCTCGTCCAGGGCTGTGAGAATCGAGCGCGCCATGAAGGCCTGGGGGCGCGCGATCATCAGCCGGCGCGGCACCGCCCCAATCGAGCCGTCGACCACGCTCGACGCCGCGTCGAGGATGATCGGATCGAGCCCCTCGCCCCGCAGCATCGCCTCGGCCATGGACAGCCAGGCGACGTCGTTGGTCCGGCGCAATTCGACGAGCATGTTCGCGCGGCTCCACTGCGACGCTACGCCCCATGCTTGACCCGGGCGTCGCGTCCCACCATCGTCCCGGCGCGGCGGCATGTCGAGCCGCCGTAAGGGAGTGAATCTTGGGTCCGGCTGACGCAACTGCCCGTCTGAACGCGGCGCCCGCCGCGGACGCGCACGGCGGCCATGCCTTGGATGCGCTGACGACCCTCCTGCGGGATGATCTCGCGGCGGTCGACGCCATCATTCATGAACGGATGGGCAGCTCCGTCGGGCTGATCCCCAACCTCGCGGCCTATCTGATCGACGCCGGCGGCAAGCGCGTCCGCCCGATGGTGACGCTGGCCGCCGCCCGGCTGTTCGACGACAGCGGGAGCCCGGCCGCACGCAGCCTCGCCGCAGCGGTCGAGTTCATCCACACCGCGACGCTCCTCCACGACGATGTGGTCGACGAAAGCGCCCTGCGCCGCGGACGCACCAGCGCCAATTTCGTCTGGGGCAATTCGGCGAGCGTATTGGTCGGGGACTTCCTTTTCGCGCGCTCGTTCAACCTGATGGTCGACGCGGGCGATCTTGCGATCCTGGACGTCCTGGCCAAGGCCGCCAGCGTGATCGCCGAGGGCGAAGTCCTGCAATTGTCGACGATCAATGATTCCGATGCGACGCTGGAGCGGTGCCTCGCCATCATCGACGCCAAGACCGCCGCTCTGTTCGCCGCCGCCGCCCGCGTGGGCGCTATGGCGGCTGGCCAGCGCGGTGAGGTGGCCGATCGAATGGCCGCCTACGGCCGCAACATCGGGCTCGCCTTCCAATTGGTCGACGACGCGCTCGATTACGGCGGACGCGTCGCGGCGATGGGCAAAAACGTCGGCGACGATTTCCGCGAAGGCAAAATGACTATGCCGGTGGCTCTGGCGCGCGAAGAAGGCGACGGCGAAGAGCGCGCGTTCTGGCGGCGCGTCATGGGCGGCGGCGGACAATCCGACGGCGATTTCGAACGCGCAGTTGCGATCCTGCGGCGGCGCGGCGCCATCGCCGCCACGCTGGATGCGGCCGCGGGCTATGCCCAATCGGCCAAGGACGCGCTCGCGATCGCGCCGCCCTCGCCGATGCGCGCCGCGCTCGAAGATCTCGCCGATTTCGTCGTCGCGCGCGGCGCCTGACAGGCGGGCCTATTCGCCGTCGAGACCGCGCGACGCGGCGAACGCGCGGACCTTGCGCGAGATCCGCAACGAAACCAGCGCCAGCGCCGCCCATGCGAACAGCGGCGATAGCGCCGCAACCCACGCCGCGAATTGATAAGCGATCGGCGCCTTCGCGATTGCCGCGACGTCGATTTTCGCTGCGAAGCTGACCAGGAAGGCGATCAGCGCGCAGTGCACCGCCGCGATCCAATAGGTGAGCGTCACACGGCGGTGGGACAATCCGTTGCGCAGGCCGACCTGGAAGAGATGGTCCCGGTGCGATTTGAACGCTGATCGCCGGCGCCCGACCCGCCAGGCCAGGGTCAAGAGCACATCGGCCAGCATCGGAAAGAACAGGATCGGCGGGACGAAAACGGACACGCCCGCGTCCTGCACCGCCGCAAGCGAGAGCCCGGCCGCGAGGCCGCCGCAGAACAGCGATCCGGCGTCGCCGGCGAACACGCGTCCGGCGGGGAAGTTCCAAACCAGAAACCCGGCCATCGCCGCCGCCGCGGCCGCGCACGCGAGCGCCAGCGCTCCCGCATCATGCGCCGCAACGATCGCGCCGAGACCGGCGACGCCGATCGCCGTCGACCCGATCGCCAGCCCGTTCGCCCCATCCATGAAATTCACGGCATTGACGAGGGTGAAGAAAAACAGCGCCGACCCCGCGATCGCGAGTTGTGCGGGAAGCGGAATGTCGAGGCCGGACGAAACGGTGAGGCCCGGCGCGGATGCGACGAAGGCGGCGAACAGGCAGGCGATCGTCGCCATCAGCGCGAACTTCAGGCGCGGCGAAAGCGGCCAGGCGTCGTCGATTACCCCGATCACCAGCAACGCAAACCCTGCCGCCGCGCACCCAGCAAGACCGGCGGCGGCGCCTGGCTCGATCGGAAACGCCCAATGCACCGCGCCCGGCGCCCCAGCGGCGGCGAGCGCGGCGGCGAACGCGAGGGCGATTCCCAGACCGCCGGATGTCGGCGTCGGGGCGCGATGCACCTTACGCACTGAGCTCGGCGCATCCATGATCCCCGCCGCCATGACGGCCCTTGCGGCGATCAAAGCGGAGACGAAGGCGACCGCAACCGCGACAAGCGTGGCGAGAAGCATGGTTTCTCCTCGAAAGCCGCCCCCGCCGCCTTCGACGCCCGGTTACGCGCCGGCCGTCGCCGCGTCAATCGCGGCAAAGTCGGCGGGCTCGACCCACCAGTTCGGTTGCGCTTCAGCCAGGCGGCGCGCTGCCCGCTCGGCGGCCGCGCGGTCCCGCGTCAGCCCGAAGCAGGTGGCGCCGCTGCCCGACATCCGCGCAAGCGCGACGTCTGGATCGCCGCCGACGAGCGCCAGCGCTTCTTCGATCACCGGCGCAACCCGCAAAGCCGCGGGTTCGAGGTCGTTGCGGGCCTCGGCAAGCGCCGACAGGAGTTCGTCGCCATCCCGGAACGGCCCAAGGGGCGAAGGCGAAAACCCGTCCCCCAGGTTGAGATCGTCGAAGGCCCGATAGACCAGAGCCGTCGACGCCGGCGTCCCCGGATTGACGAGCACGCCGGAAAGTCGGGGCAAGGCGATCGCCGCCGTTTCGCGCCCGTCCCCGGTCAGATGCGCCGGTTGGAGCGCGACGCACACCGGCACGTCGGCGCCCAGGCGCGCTGCAATCGCACAGAGGTCCTCGACGGGCGTCGCCGGGCCGCCCCACAACGCATCGAGTACGCGCAGCGCCGCTGCGGCGTCCGACGAGCCTCCGCCGATGCCGGACGCGATCGGCAACCGCTTGGTGAGGCGAAGGCGCGCGCCGAGGGCGACGCCCTTGTGAGCCTGCAACAGGCGCGCGGCCCGCAAAACGAGATTGTCCGCTTCCGACGCGAGCGCTGCGGCGAATGGCCCATCGATCTCCAAGGCCAAAGCGCCATCGGGCGCCGGCGCAGCTTCAACCGCATCGCCGACGTCGGCGAACGTCACAAGGCTGTCGATCGGGTGGCGCCCATCGGCGAACGGGCGCCCGACATGCAGGTTGAGATTGATCTTGGCCGGAGCGAACGCCGAAATCGTCATTGCGCGCGGGCGAGCGGCGCCGGTTTGGCCAATGCCGGCAGGCCGATGCGGATCTTTTCGTCGAGACGCGCAATCGATGCGGCGTCCGGCTTGAGCGTCAGCGCACGCGCCCATTGGAACCCCGCCTCGCGCTTGCGGTTCAGCCGCCAGTACAGGTCGCCCAGGTGCTCGTTGACCTCGGAATTGTCCGGTTCGAGCTCGACGGCCCGCTCGAGATGGATGAGCGCAAGATCGTATTCGCCGCGCCGGAAGTGGGCCCACCCGAGGCTGTCGACGATGTGGCCGGATTCCGGGCTAAGCGCGACGGCGTCGCGCAGCATCTCGAGCGCCTCGCTCAAGCGTTCGCCGCGATCGACCCACGCAAAAGCCAGGTAATTCATGACTTCCGGCTGCTTCGGCGCGAGCGCCAGCGCCGCCTTCAAATCGCTTTCCGCCTCGGCCCAGCGTCCAGACCGTTCGCGCATGGCGCCGCGCGCAAACAGCAGGCGCCAGTTCGGGGCAGCGTCCGCCTTGATCAGCCGGTCGTAAATCGCCTCGGCCTCGCTGAAACGCTGCGCGCTGCGATAGAGGTCGGCGAGCGTACCCGCAGCGCCGCGATCGCCTGTCGCGTCGGCCGCCTGCGCCGCCGCGATCGCATCGTCCGAACGCCCCATGTCGCGCAGGATATAAGCGCGCTGGATGAGCGCCAGCGGCGCATAGGCCGATTCCGTCGGAACCGCCTCGAGCGCCCGCAGCGACGCAGCCCGCGAAGGTTCACGCGTGGTCTCGTCGCCCTGCTGCGTTTCAACGAACGCCAGCCGCGCCGCGTCGAAGCTCGGGTCGAGCGCCAAAGCGAGCGTGAGATAGGGCGTCGTCAGGTCTGCGGGCGCCTGACCGATCAGAAGCGAGGCGAGCGTCGTCAGGCCGATAGCGGCGGCTTCCACGTCCGAACGCAGGCGCGCCGGTGGGCGTCCGGCCTCTATGCGCTCACGTTCGGCATGATCGAGCGCGCTCTGCCTGCCGTCCGTCGACTTCAGCAGATCGAGCGCGGCGGTGCGGCGCCCCATGCGTTCCAGAAGGCGGGCCTGCAGCAGGCGCGCCGGCGCCGATCGCAGACCAAGCTCATGGGCCTGCGCATAGGCGGCGAGCGCCTCGGCGTCGCGGCCGGCCCGATCGAAAATGAGCGCCCGCTGGAGCGCGTCGAAGCCCGCCAGCGGCGATTTAGGATCGGCGTCGATCTGGGCGATCGCCGCATCCGTCCGTCCCCGGGCGGCCAGGCTCGAGGCGAGCAGCGCGTCGCGCGCCGCCCGCGTCAGCGGCGAACCGTGTACGTCGGCAAGATAGGCCTCGGCGACCGCGTATTTTTTGCGCCGCAAAGCATCGACGGCCAAGGTCAGCGCGCCTTCAGGGACGACGAGGCCAAGCCCTTCGGCATAGGCTGCCGCCTCCAGTGCGCGTTCGAAATCCCCGGCTTCGAGCGCCGCGCGCAGGGCGCTCGTCACGATCACCGGATTGCCGCCGTCCGCGCGCGCCGCATCGAGAAAGGACACTGCGGCGCCGGCGCTGTCGCCGCGCAGGTCCGCAACCCGTCCGATCAAGAATTGCGCCTCTGGCGCGTACGTCGACGCGACGGGCGCTACAATCGCTTGAGACGCGCATCCGGCCAACGCCAAACTCGCGACCGCGCTCGCCGCCAATGTGCCAAGCCGGATCATCGCGTCATACTGAGCGCGCTGGCGCCCCTCGGCAAGCGTGCACGCGCCTGAGCTGCGGATGGCCCGTCACATGTTCGGATAATTCGGTCCGCCCCCGCCTTCCGGCGTCGTCCAGTTGATATTCTGGTTCGGATCTTTGATGTCGCAGGTTTTGCAATGGACGCAGTTCTGGGCGTTGATCTGGAAGCGCTTGCCGTCGCGCGCGGCCGCGTCCTCAAGCCATTCATAAACCCCGGCCGGGCAATAGCGGTTCGACGGGCCGGCAAAGACGCCGAGCTCGCTGGCGTGCTGCAGGCTGATGTCGGTCACCTTCAGGTGCACCGGCTGATCCTCCTCGTGGTTGGTGTTCGACAGGAACACGGAGGACAGCTTGTCGAAGGTCAAGACGCCGTCCGGCTTGGGATAAAGCTTGGGCTGGTGCTTGGACGCCGGCTCAGTCGACGCCGCGTCCGTCTTGCCGTGCTTGAGCGTGCCGAAAGGCGAGAAGCCGCCGAGTAGCGTCGTGAGCCACATGTCGATGCCGCCGAGACCGACCCCGATAATCGTGCCAAACCGCGTCCAGAGCGGCTTGGCGTTGCGCACGAGGTTAAGCTCCTTGCGCACGTCGCTCGTCTTGTAGGCGTCGTCATAGGCGGAGAGCGCGTCGCGCTGGCGTCCGGCGCCGACCGCTTCGAACACCGCTTCGGCCGCCATCATGCCGGTCTTGACCGCGTTGTGGCTGCCCTTGATGCGCGGCACGTTCACGAAGCCTGCGGAACAGCCGATCAACGCGCCGCCGGGGAATGCGAGCTTCGGCACCGATTGCAGGCCGCCCTCGGTGATCGCCCGGGCGCCGTAGCCGACGCGCCGGCCGCCTTCGAGGAACTTGCGGATTTCCGGGTGCGTCTTGAAGCGCTGAAACTCTTCGAACGGCGCCAGATAGGGGTTCTTGTAGTTCAGGTGGACCACGAATCCCACCGACACCAGACGGTCGCCGAAATGGTAGAGCCAGGATCCGCCGTTGCCGTCTTTGTCCTCCAGCGGCCAGCCGAACGTGTGCTGAACTAGGCCCGGCTGGTGCTTGTCGGCGGGAACTTCCCAAAGCTCCTTGATGCCGATGCCGAACTTCTGCGGTTCACGGCCCTCGTCGAGCGCGAATTTCTTGATGGCCTGCTTGGCGAGCGAGCCCCGAACGCCCTCAGCCAGGAGCGTGTACTTGGCGTGGATCTCGATGCCCGGCGTGAAATCCGCCTTCGGTTGGCCGTCGCGGCCGATGCCCATGTCGCCGACCTGGACGCCCTTCACGGCGCCGTTTTCGTCGTAGACCAGGGCCGCGGCCGCGAAGCCCGGATAGATTTCAACGCCCAGCGCCTCGGCTTCGCGGCCGAGCCAGCGCGCCACATTGCTCAGCGAGACGATGTAATTGCCGTGATTATTCATCAGCGGCGGCATCAAAAAATTGGGAAGCTGCAGCGAGCCGGCCGGGCCAAGCACGAGGAAGCGATCTTCCTTCACTTCGGTCTCGATCGGCGCGCCGCGTTCGCGCCAGTCCGGGAACAGACGGGCGATGCCGGACATGTCGATCACCGCCCCCGAAAGGACGTGGGCGCCGACCTCAGAGCCCTTTTCGAGAACCGCGACGGAGATATCCCCACCGGATTCGGCCGCCAATTGCTTGAGGCGGATCGCGGCCGAAAGGCCCGCCGGACCGGCCCCGACGATCACCACGTCGTATTCCATGGATTCGCGTTCGATCGCCTCGGACATGCTGCTAAAGCCCTCGCTCCCGCCGCGCGCCCGGAAGGGTGCGGCTTATTCCTTTGGGGTCGCGTTATCGAAGCTAAACTTCGGCGCCGCAAGACCAAGCCCGCGCATACCGAAACCCCGCTTGCCGCCGCAATCGCCCGACCATCGCGCTTAGACCGCCCCGCTGAAATCATGGTAAACGCCGACCGTGGTCGAATTTTCGCCCCCTGATCCGTTGCTCGAGTCCGTCCTTGGCTTCTGGGACGAGGCCGGGCTTGACGTTGCGTCTGCGCGCGCGCTGGCGCGAAACCTCGCCCGCGCACCCCGCCGGCAGGATCAGGGGCCCGCGCCCGCCCAGCGAAGCGCGCCTGCACGGCAGCCGGCCGCCAAGGGCCCGGTCGAAAAGGCCCAGGCGCTCGCCGCGGCGGCGGCAACGCTCGACGAGCTCGCCGCCGCAATCGACGGCTTCGACGGTTGCGCGCTGAAGGCTTCGGCCCGGCGGTCGGTGTTCGCCGATGGGGTCCAGGGGGCGCCGATCATGGCGATCGGAGAGGCGCCCGGGCGTGACGAAGACGAGGCCGGCCTGCCCTTCGTCGGTCGCGCCGGCCAATTGCTGGACCGCATGTTCGCGGCGATCGGCGCCTCGCGGCGCGACAATCTCTTCATCACCAACGCCGTGTTCTGGCGCCCGCCCGGCAACCGCACCCCCGACGCCGGCGAACTGGCGGTCTGCCGCCCTTTCCTCGACCGGGCGATCGTGCTCTGCGCGCCCAAGATCCTGGTGCTGGTCGGCGGCGTGGCCGGTCAGACCGTGCTGCGCCGGACGGAGGGCGTGATGCGGCTGCGCGGCAAGCGCATTTCGCATATTCAACCGGGATTAACCGATCCGCTCAACGCGATGGTTATTCTTCATCCAGCATATTTGCTCCGCCGCCCCCAGGAAAAGGGGCTGGCCTGGACGGACCTGCAGGCGATTTCCGGCTGGATGGATCAGCTCGGCGTCGCCCGCGGACAGACCGGCCCAGGCTAGAACGGCCTTCGCGCGGAGAAGCCGCATGGTCCGAATGCTGATGATCGCGCTGGCGGCGGCCTGCGCGCCGATGGCCGCGCACGCTGCGTCGTCGATCGTGGCGCTTTCGAGCGAGGACGAGGCCGCGTACCGCGCCGCCTATGAGGCCATCGATCGCGGCGACTTGGCCGGCGCCGATGACGCGCTCGCCGCTGTTACCGACCAGGCGCTTCTCGGCCACGTCCTTGCCCGGCGCCTCCTCGCCGACGGCGACGACGCCAGCGCCGACGATCTCGCCCGCTGGATGCGCGCCTTCGCCGACGAAGCCTCAGCTCCGGCAATCGCCAGATTGGCGCGCGCACGCGGCCTCACGCTCCAGCCCACGCCCGCAGGCTCGCGCCTGCACCCCCTGGCGGGGCGCAGGGCCCCTGGCGATGGCCCGGAAGCGCGCGCCCAGATCGAATCGATCGCCCAGGCCTTTTCCGCGCGCGATTTCGAAACAGCTCGCACCCGCGCGCTGGCCGCGCTCGCCGGGCCACGGCCGGGTCCGGCCAATTGGTGGCTTGGCCTGATCGCCTTTCAGGCCGGCGATTATCGCGAGGCGGCGCAGCGCTTCGAGACCGCCGCAGCCTGGCCATCGAACGACGGATGGGCGGCGGCAGGCGCCGCCTATTGGGCCGGTCGAAGCGCGCTCGCCGCCGGCGACCCCGCCCGCGCCGCCCACGCCTTCGTCGACGCCGCGCGGTGGTCAACGACGTTCTATGGTCAGCTCGCCGAAGCGCAACTTGGACGCACCTCGCCGCTCGATGCGGCAGCGCCCCAGCTTCCTCCTCAGGACCTCGCGGACTTCCTCGCCCGCAAGCCCGAAGCGCGGCGCGCCGCCGCCTTGGCGCAGCTCGGACGATTGTCCGACGTCGAGGCGGAGTTGCGTCTCCTGCACGGGCGCATCGGAGCCTCGGAAGATCCGACCCTTCTGGCGCTCGCCATCGCGCTGCAGGCGCCGGGCGCGCAGGTGCGGATCGCCGAATTCGGCGACGCGCGCGTCGGGGCCGGCCATTGCCCCGCGACGAGTTTCCAGCCCGAAGACGGCTTCCGCGTGGATCGGGCCGTCATCTTCGCCATTATGCGTCAGGAGAGCCGCTTCGTGCCGATCGCGGTGTCGAGCTCAAATGCGCGCGGCCTGATGCAATTGCTGCCGTCCACGGCGCAACACGTCGACGCCAGCTCGCCGTTCAAGGCCTCGCCTGGTCTTCTGCACGACCCCGGCGTGAACATGCGTCTCGGCCAAGCGTATGTGGAGGAGCTGGCGCCGAAAATGTCGCCGCCGGGCGACCTCGCCAAATTGTTCGCTGCCTATAATGGCGGGATCGGCTGGCTCGGACGCTGGCTAGCGACGTTCCCGGACGCCCAGACCGATCCGCTGCTCATGCTCGAGGCCCTCCCACGCGAGGAACCGCGCACCTACGCCGAGCGCGTCCTCGCCTACATGGCGCTCTGTCGCAAGGCCAGCAGCCAGCCGGCGCTGGAGATAGATGCGCTCGCGTCCGGCCGCGCGCCGATTTATCGGCCGCTAGATCGCCCGGCGCGCGTCGCCGCGCGCTGAGTAAACGCCCGCCAGTCCTCGACCTCGTCGACGTCCTGCAACGTATCGACGTACGCCGCGCCGCCGAGCGCGCGCGCCATGTCCGCGCAGGCGTGCGGCGTTGACCATCGCACTCCTGCGAAGGCGGGGGCTGCGGCGCGTGCGTGGCGCACCGCCAGGATCCAGAAGCCGCCGTCCAGCGTCGGCCCGAGCGCCGCGCCAAACCGCCGCCCGGCGCGAAAGGCGGCCGCGACACGGCGTCGGTCCTGGTCCGGACAATCGACGCCAATCACCGCCGCGGGTCGCCGTCCCAGCCCCGCAAAAGCGCGCGCCAACCGCGCCCCGAGGTCGCCGCGCCCCTGCCCCGCGCGCGCAATCGTGCGCGGCCAAACGCCCGGCGCAGATGCGCGAACGTCGCGATCGGGGGAAACCAAAAGCTGCATGCGCCATCGTGGGTCGCCGGCCAACATGCGCATCGTCCGGGCCTGGAGGAAACGATTGACGCGCAGGGCCGCCGCGCGCCCCATGCCGCGCGCCAACCTGGTCTTGCCGACGCCCAGGCGCGGGGTCTTGGCCATTACGAAAAGCGTCGGGCGGTCAATCATAGTCGCGGGCGAGCACGGCCGGGTCGGCGCCCATATAGTACCGCGCGATGAGCGAGAGGTTGCGCACGCCGCGCCGCGCAAACCCCTCACGCCGATACCGCGCCGCGCTGGTCACCGCGCGCGTGCGCAGGCGGTGCAGGCGCGCGCGGCCAATACGGCGGATCATGTCGACGTCCTCCATCAGCGGCAGCGGCCGGTATCCACCGATTTCGTCATAAAGAGCGCGCGACAGAAGCAGACCCTGATCGCCATAGGGTAAGGCGAACAGAAGACAGCGCAGATCGACCCACGCGGCGACGAATCGCGCGCTGGCCGATTGATCGTCAAAAGCGAAGGCGAACGCCGCCGCGCGACGGCGCGCGTCCGGCCGCGCGAGAAATGCCGCGCTCTCCTCGATCCAGCCGGGCGAGAGGATCGTGTCGGCGTGCAGGAACAGCAAGGCTGGAGCGCGGGCCGCGTCGGCGCCTGCCCGCAACTGAACGCCGCGACCGCGCGCGGATTCCACGATCGTTGCGCCGGTTTCTTCGGCGATCGCGCAGGTGGCGTCCTGGGAGCCGCCGTCGACGACGATCACCTCCTTGACGAAGCCCCGCAACGCCCCGTCGATCAGCGGCGCGAGCGTCGCCGGCAGCGTTTCAGCCGCATTGAGGGTGGGAATAATGATGCTCAGCACGCCGCACTCCTCGCAAGGCGGCGCGGAGAAGTCAAAAAATCAGCCGGCCGGCGGGCGCGCCGTTGCTGCGGTCTTGTCGGGGGCCGGTGCTGCGGGCGCGGCGGGAGCGGTAAGGCGCTCGCGGGTGGCCTTCATGAAGCGATCCATAAGGTCGGTGCGCGCGATGGCGCGCGCGGCCTCGCGTAGGCGCGCATCCCCGGCGTCGGCGGCGCCGGTGACGACGTCAAACGCGGCTCCATCAGGCGTCGATTGCATCCGTGCGCCATAGGTCCGCGCCAGCTGCGCCATGGCGGCGCGATCATCGGCGAACACCGCGGCGATGCCGGCGCGCAGCACAATCGCGCGCTCCTCTGGCGTCATGGGCGCATCGCCGCGCGGCGGCGGCATCAGGGGCTGAAGCGTACGCAGAGAATCGCCCCAGTCGCGTCGGCGCCACGCCGATTCAGCGCGGATCCGCTGAGCCTCGACGCTGCGGTCCTTCTCGACGATCTCGACGGCGTGGTCGTAGCGGCCGAGTTGGAGAAGCGCGGTCGCTTCAACGATGCGGCGCGCGGCGATGAGCTCCTGCGGCAGGCCGACCTGACGCGTCTCGTTGAGCACGGCGAGCGCCTTGTCGGCCTTTTTGTCGTCGAGATAGATGGCTGCGAGATCGAGCGCGATCTGCGCCTGACCGAGGCCCTCGAGGCGGTTTTCGACCTGGTGCCGCAGCAATTCTGCGGCCTGCTCCAGGAGATCGACCTTCACAAGGCGCCCCGCAAGCATGCGCACGAGCCGGTCGCCGTCTGGGCCGTAGGGCGTCAGTTCCTTGAACTCGTAGAACAGGCCGAGCGCCTGGATCGGCTCGAGCTTGTCGGCGTCGCCGCCAAGGAAAAGACGCTCGAAAATCGCGCCCATGT
>JBMOIB010000011.1:0-40894 GCA_049317545.1 Caulobacterales bacterium
TGCATGCCTTCGACGACGTCGAGTTCGGTTTCGAGCGACTTGGCTTCTTCGACCGTGATCACGCCTTCATTGCCGACCTTGGCCATGGCGTCCGCGAGGAACTTGCCGATGTCCTTGTCGCCGTTGGCGGAGATCGTGCCGACTTGGGCGATCTCTTCCGAGCCCTTCACTTTCTTGGCCTGCTTTTTCAGGTCTTCGACGACGGCCAAGACGGCCTTTTCGACGCCACGGCGCAGGTCCATCGGATTGCGGCCAGCGGAAACGGCCTTCATGCCTTCGCGCACGATCGCCTGGGCGAGCACGGTCGCGGTCGTCGTGCCGTCGCCGGCCTCGTCGTTGGTCTTGGACGCAACCTCACGAATGAGCTGGGCGCCCATGTTCATGAACTTGTCTTCGAGCTCGATTTCCTTGGCGACCGTGACGCCGTCCTTCGTGGTGCGCGGGGCGCCGAAGGACTTTTCGATCACAACGTTGCGGCCTTTCGGGCCGAGCGTGACCTTCACGGCGTTCGCCAGAATGTCGACGCCGGCGAGCATGCGCTCGCGCGCATCGGCGCCGAATTGAACAATTTTCGCAGCCATGGTGGCTCCTCTTGATTGTCGTCACCCGGACGGCGCTGGGGCCGGTGATCCGGGATCAGAATGCGGATGAAACGATTGGTCAGTGACGCCCGGAGGCGTCAGGGCGAGCAGGCGCTGAAGGTCAGGCCGCTTTCTTGCCCTTGCCGGACGTGGTCTCGATCACGCCCATGACGTCGGATTCCTTCATGATGAGGAGTTCGTCGCCATCGATTTTGACTTCCGTGCCCGACCATTTGCCGAACAGGATGCGGTCGCCGACCTTCAGGTCCATCGGAATGCGCTCGCCATCTTCGTCGCGCGCGCCCGGGCCGACGGCGACGACTTCGCCTTCCTGCGGCTTCTCTTGGGCAGTGTCAGGGATGATGATCCCGCCCTTGGTCTTTTCTTCTTCCTTCACGCGCTTCACGAGCACGCGGTCTCCCAGAGGACGAAAGTTCGCCACGTCTGACTCCTTGGTCAAAGTCCGTTCAGAATAAGGCTCGGCGGACGGCCGCGAGGCGTTAGCACTCGAACAGGCCGGCTGCCAGCGAGACCGAGATAGGAGGCGTCGCGCGCGCCGTCAATGCCCGCGCAGGGCGATTTAGCCCGGCCGGCCGCCCAAGTCTTCCCCGCAGAGCGCTCTTTCGGGCGAGCGCTGCGACTGGCGCCTCAGCGGCCGGAAAGCAGGATCGCATCGACGATGAGCCGCGTAGCGTCGGCCATCAGCAACAGGTCGCCGTCGACGGACACGTAGGAATAACCGTATGGCGCAGGCCGCAATTGACGGTAGAGCGCAGGCGGGGGCGGCCCGAAACCGACGCCGTGCGGAAGAGCGTATCCGATCTCATACGGCCGTCGCCAATCGCCGCGCCAGCGCGCGTAAGGATGGCAAGGCCGGCCATAATAGGTCGTAAGAACAGAGACGTAATCGTCGCCGAACCAGGAGCCGTAGACGATCCGCTCAACCCGTCGGTCCTCGCTGTAGCGCGGCGGGTAGTAGGCGCGCGGCGGCGGATAATAGGCCCGCGGCGGCGCATAGCCGCCATGGCCGCGATAATGGTCGTCCCGCCAGCCGTCACGGTTGTCGCCGTGCCGATAGCCGTCGCGATAGCCCTTCTTGTAGGCGCGCGCGCGATCGTCGCGGTGGTGATCTTCGCTCCAGGACCGCCCGCGCTCATGATCGCGTTCGTGGGCGAAGGCCGGCGGCGCCGCGGCGGCTATCAGTGTGACGACGAGGGCGGCGAAAATCGACCGGCGCATAGCGTTCTCCATGGTCGAAAGGTCGCGCGGGCAAGCTGAACCGCGCCTGAACCAGGCGTTCAGGCGCCGGCCGCGAGCCAGGCGCGCAGGCGCTCAAGACCTTCGGCGGCCGCCTGCGGACCTTGCGGATAGGCGATCCGAACCCAGCGCGCGCCCTGGGATTCGCAGAAGTCCACACCGGGCGTCAGCGCCACACGCGCCTCGGCGAGCGCGCGTCGGCAGAAGTCGACGCTGTCGTTGGTATGCGCGGAAACGTCCACCAGAACATAGAACGCGCCATCGGGGGGCGCGACCGGGCTCAGCTGCAAGGCCGGCAGGCCGTTAAGAAGGAGGGCGCGGCTTTCGGCGTAAATCTTTCGGCGGGCTTCGCACTCAACGTCGGCTTCCTCTGAGAGCGCAGCGAGCGCGGCCACCTGAGCAATCGTCGGCGGCGCGATGAAGAGGTTTTGCGCGATCCGCTCGATCGGCTTCACCACGGCGTCCGGCGCGACGATCCACCCGACGCGCCAGCCGGTCATGGCCCAATATTTCGAGAAGCTCGAGACCACGACCGCGCCTTTGTCGGCCAGCGTCCTCGCCGGTCGATCATAAGTGAGGCCGTGATAAATTTCGTCCGAAATCAGCGTGATGCCCTTGGTCCTACAGGCCGCGGCCAAGGTCTCCAGGGCGTCGTCGGGGATCATTGCGCCGGTTGGGTTGCCGGGGCTCGCGATCAGTGCGCCGGCGATTGGGCCGTCTTTTGCGGCCGAGTCGAGATGATGCGCGCGCATCTGGAGCCCTTCGGCGGCGCTCGATTCGACAATCGCAGGCTCAATGCCAAGCGCGGTCATGATGTGCCGGTAGGGCGGATAGCCCGGCGAGACGATGGCGACGCGGTCGCCAGGGTCGAACAGCGCGAGAAAGGCCAGCTGGAATGCGCCGGAGGCGCCGACCGTCACGATCACGCGATCCGGGGAGACGTCGATCCCCTGCGTGCGCCCGTACCAGGCGGCGATCGCCCGCCGGAGCTGACCCATGCCGAGCGCCTCGGTGTAACCGAGCGCTTCGGCGCGCATCGCGCGCGCGGCGGCGTCGAGCGCGGCCTGCGGCGCGCCGAAGAGCGGCTGGCCAACGTCAAGGCGGACGATGTCTTCACCGGCCGCCTGGCGAGCGCCGGCTTCGCGGGCGACTTCCATCGCGAGGAAAGGGGGGACGGCGGCGCTTCGGCGGGACAGGCGTGACATCGCGCTCCTTTAGCGCGTTGCGACGCCCTCGGCGAACAGATCGACGATCCGGCTGACATGCGCGCGCCGGTCGGGAGCCTCTAAGGCGAAGCCCGGATCCCAGATCGCCCGCGACCGGAAGGATGAAGCGACGAGATCGATGAACCCGGCGGCGGCGGCGTCGAGGTCGACCGCGCGAACCTCGCCGGCCTCGCGTCGTTCGTCGAGGTACGCGCAAACGATCCTGCGGACCCGGTCGGGCCCAAGCGCCTGATACTGGCGCACGACAAGGGGAAACTTGCCGCCTTCGCTGATGACGATCCGGTACATGGCGACCGCGCCTGGCCGCAGAATGGCCTCGAGAAACGTCTCTCCAATCGCCTGCAGGCCATCGCGCAAGGGGCGATGCGAGGACGCGATTTCACCCATCGGCGCCAAGACCGTGCCCACCCCGTCCTCGAGCATGGCGAGGAAGAGGCCTTCCTTGGAGCCGAACTGAGCGTAAAGGGTCGCCAATGAGCCGCCCGCAATGCGGACAACCTCGTTGACGCTCGCCGCCTCGAAACCCTGGGCGAGGAAGACTTCGCGCGCAGCGTCCAGGAATGCGCGTCGCCGCGCCTCGCCGCGTTTGGTCTCCCGCGGGCGGGCTGGGTCTTCGGATGTGGAAATGCGCGTTTGCGACATTGACCTCAACGTAACGGTTGCTACATATCAACGTGTAATGCTTATTACAAGATGACCGACCGGCCGGGATTGAAGCTCGGCGCTGCGGGTTCATCCAGCAGAGGCCCCACCCGGGCCAATTGGAGGAGAGGGCGCATGGCTGACGGAGCCGCTCCCGCGACGCAACGAACCGGCGCGCCCCCCGAGGCGGAGCAGGCCGACGCGGGCAAGACCAAGCTCAGCGC
The DNA here is from genome assembly GCA_049317545.1 of Caulobacterales bacterium. GTDB lineage: Bacteria > Pseudomonadota > Alphaproteobacteria > Caulobacterales > Aquidulcibacteraceae > REEB506. The sequence continues at coordinate 3,931 of JBMOIB010000011.1, forward strand.
GGAACGCGTGCGCATGATGCGCCTGGTCGCGGGCGGGATCGCCGCGGTCATTCTCGCGTTTGCGACCCATTGGCTGATCGTCGGTCGCTTCGAACAGAAGACCGACAACGCTTATGTCCGCGCCGACATCTCGGTGGTGGCGCCGAAGGTCGAAGGCTACGTGACCGCTGTTCGAGTCACGGACAACCAAGCCGTCAAGGCGGGCGACGTGCTCGTCGAGATCGACGACGCCGACTATCGAACCGCCGTACTCCGCGCGCGGGCCAATCTGGCGCGCGCCAAGGCGCAGGCGGCAGCCAGCGTGGCGGCATCGCGCGGCGCCGGCGCCCGGGTCGGTCAGCAATCCCAGCAGATCCTGCAAGCCCAAGCAGCGCTGGCGTCGGCTGAGGCGGAGCAAGCACGGCTCGCAGCCGACCGCGTGCGGTTTGGAACTTTGGCCTCCAAAGGCCTCGTCGCGCCGTCGCGCCTGGACCAGATCGACGCGTCGGCGAAAGCCGCGGCGGCGAACGCCCGTGCTGCAGCCGCCCAACTTTCCTGGCAGCGGACGCAAACTGGCGTGCTCGCCTCGTCGCGGGCGAGCGCGGGCGACGATGTCGCGGCGGCGGCGGCTCTCGTGAAGGCCGCAGAAGCTGATCTCGCCGCGGCGCAGCTCAATATGGAGCGCACGCGGATCATCGCGCCGATCGACGGCGTCGTGGGCGACCGGACCGTCCGGGTCGGTCAACTTGTCCGTTCGGGCGCGCAATTGATGGCGATCGTTCCGGTGTCGGACGTTTACGTCGTAGCGAACTTCAAGGAGACGCAACTCGCGAAAATGCGCCCGGGTCAAAAAGTGCACGTCAAAGTCGATGCGTTCCCCGACCTCAAGATACAGGGGACCGTGACGAGCCTGGCGCCGGCGTCCGGATCGCAGTTCTCGATCGTCCCAACAGACACCGCGACGGGCAATTTCACCAAGATCGTGCAACGCGTGCCGGTGAAAATCGCTTTGGAAATAGCGCCAGAAGCGCGCGGCCTGCTGCGTCCTGGGCTTTCCGTCGAGGCCGTGGTCGACACCCGTCCGGTGCGCGCGGACGCAGCGAAACTCGCGACGGCGCGCTGATCCTTTGACGACGCGCGCCGACGATCAAGCTCCCAAGCCAGCGCGTCGTTTTTCGCTGGCCGTGGTTGAGCCGCCGGAGCCGACGCTTGGGCAGTGGATGGCGTTCATCGCCATGATTTTCGGAAACTTCCTGGCGATCCTCGACATTCAAATCGTCGCCAGTTCGATTACCCAGATACAGGCGGGCGTCTCGGCGAGCCGCGAAGAGATCACCTGGGTCCAGACTTCCTACCTCATCGCCGAAGTCATCGCGATCCCATTGTCCGGCTTCCTGATCAAGGCGCTCGGCACGCGCCTTTTGTTTACCGTCGCGGCCGCCGCCTTCGCGCTGTTGAGCATGGCGTGCGCGGTCGCTTGGGACATGAACTCGCTGATCGTTTTCCGTGCGATGCAAGGCTTCGCCGGCGGCGCCTTGATCCCGACGACGATGAGCACGCTCTATCTGACGTTTCCCTCCCACCGGCAGGCTGTCGCCGGCACGCTGGTCGGGCTCGTGTCGACGATGGCGCCGTCGATCGGCCCGACGCTGGGCGGATACATTTCCGAGGTTGCGGGCTGGCGCTGGTTGTTCTGGATCAACGTCGTGCCGGGCTTCGCCATTGCCGCCATCGTGTGGCGCCTGCAGCGCGGGCCGGCTCCGAATTGGGCGATGATCCGCAACCTGGATGTCTGGGGACTCGTCGGGCTCGCGGCCATGCTCGGCTGCACGCAATACGTGCTCGAAGAGGGGCCCGCGCACGAGTGGTTCGCCGAAACCGGCGTGGCGATCGCTGCGCTTGCCGCTTTGGCCGGCACGGCTTTGTTCTTCTACCGCGCGCTCACGCACGCCAACCCGGTCGTTGATCTGCGCGTTTTTCGATACGGCAGTTTCGCCGTGGGCTGCATTCTGGCGGTCATCGTCGGCGTCGGGCTTTATGCGCCGACCTTCCTGCAGCCCCTTTTCCTTGGGCAGGTTCGCGGCTTCAGCTCATTGGAAATCGGCCACCACATGTTTGCGCAGGGCCTCGCCATGTTCCTGATGGCGCCGCTGTTGTCGCGCTTAGCCCAAAAGATGGACGATCCGCGCCCTCTGGCGGCGTTTGGTTTCGTCTGCATCGGGCTCAGTTGTGTGATGCAGTCGAATTTGACGGCCGAGACCGGGTTCTGGGATTTCGTCTGGCCCCAGGTGATCCGTGGGATCGGCATGATGACCTGCTTCATGGCGATCATGCGACCGACATTGATTTCGCTGCCCCCGGAGCTCGTCCCAAGCGGGACCGGCGTATTCAACTTGATGCGCAATCTCGGCGGCGCGTTCGGGCTGGCGTCGCTGACGACGTTGCAGCAGCACTCTTTCGCCCTGCACCGGCAGGAATTGTACGCCGCCGCCGATACCCAGGCTGCGCGCGACGCGATCGCCGCGTCCGCGGCGCGCTTCGAACTCGAGGGACTAGCCGATCCCCAAACCGCCGCGCTGTCCAATTATCTGCAGCTTCTGGATCGGGAGGCGCTGGTGATGACCTTCAACAACCAGTTCCTCGTCATCGCAATCGCCATGGCTGTGGCGACGGTGGCGGTCATCGCGCTCAAGAAGCCGGACGAATCTGCGCCGCGGGCGGTCTTGTCCGACTCCCATTGACGCCGCGACGCTCTGGACGCACGGCCCGCTTGTCCAGCATGATGCAGCGAGCCGACGTCAGTTCGGCAGGGAGGCGAACATGGCGGACTTCGATCTCGTGATCCGGGGTGGGGCGGTCGCTGACGGCGTTGGCGGACTCGTTGAGACGGACGTCGGCGTGATCGGCGGCGCGATTGCGGCGGTCGCCCGCGGCTTGGCGCCCGGCCAAACTGAAATCGACGCGCGCGGCCTTCTCGTCACGCCGGGTTTTGTGGACATCCACACGCATTTCGACGGGCAAGCGACCTGGGATTCTCGCATGGAGCCGTCCTCTGCGCATGGCGTCACGACGGCCGTCATGGGCAATTGCGGTGTCGGCTTTGCGCCCTGTCGCCCGACCGATCGCGACGCTCTTATTGCGCTGATGGAAGGGGTGGAGGACATCCCTGGCGCGGCGCTCGCCGAAGGATTGCCCTGGGACTGGGAATCGTTTCCCGAATATCTCGATGCGCTCGACCGCCGCGCCCGCGACATCGATATCGCCGCCCAGGTCCCGCACGGGCCTCTGCGCGTTTACGCCATGGGCCAGCGGGGCATCGACCGCGAGCCGGCGAGCGAGGCCGAAATTGCGCGCATGCGCCAAATGCTCGGCGAAGCGCTCGACGCCGGGGCGATCGGGCTTGCGACGTCGCGCACGATCGCGCACCGGACATCGACCGGAGATTTGACGCCGATGTACGGCGCGCTGCGCGCCGAACTCGCCGAACTCACCGCGATCATCGGCCGCCGCGGCGTGTTTCAACTCGTGTCCGATTTTCGCGACGAAGCCGACGAATTCGGCATTCTTGAAGACGCGGCTCGCGCCGGCGTCGCCGGCGCGTCGTTTTCATTGCTGCAGGCCGATGTAGCGCCCGAAAAATGGCGCTCGCTGCTCGCGCGCACGGAGGCCGCCGCCGCCGCGGGGATGCCGCTCAAGGCGCAAGTGATCTGCCGCCCGGTCGGGGTGCTGATGGGCCTTGAGGCGAGCGTTCATCCGTTCCTTTATCGACCGAGCTACCAGGCGCTCAAGGATCGCCCTTTGGCGGCGCGCGTCGCGGCGCTGCGTGATCCCGAGCTGCGCGCGCGTATTCTGTCCGAGAAGGATGAGGGCGCGCACCCGATCCTCGTCTATTTCGGCGGCGCTCATTCGAAGCTCTTCCCGATGCGCGCGCAGCCCGATTATGCGCCGCCGCAGGAGGACAGCTTCGCCGCTCGGGCCGCGCGCTCCGGTCGTCCCGCCGAAGAACTCATTTACGACTGGCTCCTGGAAGACGAGGGCGCCTCGCTCATCTATCTGCCGCTCTACAATTACACCGCCAACGATTTGTCCGTATGCGCCGAGATGCTGCGCCACCCGCTGACGCTGCACGGCTTGGCCGATGGCGGCGCCCATGTGGGGACGATCTGCGACGGATCGGCGTCCACCTATCTGCTCGCGCGTTGGGCGCGGGATGATCGCGCCCTTGCTCTCGGCGACGCCGTGGCGATGCTCTCCTCCCGGCCAGCCGCCGCCGTCGGATTATCCGATCGCGGACGGATCGCGCCGGGCTTCAAGGCGGACATCAACGTCATCGACCTTGATCGGCTGGCGATTGCGCGTCCCTCGATCGCGCACGATTTGCCGGCCGGCGGAAGGCGCTTCGTGCAGGGCGCGACAGGCTATCGTGCGACGATCGTGTCGGGCGAGATCACGCGGCGCGACGATCGCCCGACCGGAGCGCTGCCGGGGCGGCTTGTGCGCGGGCGGCGATCGGGTCCGATGGCGGTCGCGGCCGAATAAGGGGGCTGGTCAGGCTGCCAGAGCCGCGTCGATCGCCGCCATCATTTCACGGCCGAGCGGCGCCGCTGAAGAGGCGAATCCTTCGACCAGGGCGCCGTCCTTGCCGATCAGGAACTTGTGGAAGTTCCAGCGCGGCAGTGCGCCTTCGCCGGCTTCCAAGGCGACCCAGCGATAGAAGGGGTGCCGATCGGCGCCGACGATCGAGACTTTGCCGGTCATCGGAAACGTCACCTTGTAGGCCGAGGTGCAGAACGACTTGATCTCGGCCTCGCCCTTGCTTTCCTGGCGGCCGAAATCGTTGCAGGGCACGCCGAGCACGATCAGACCGTCCTTCGCCCGGGCCTCGTAGAGGCTCTCGAGTTCGCGATATTGGGGCGTGTAGCCGCACGCGCTCGCCACATTGACGACAAGGATCGCCTTGCCGGCGAAGTCGCGCAGCGTGATCTCGGACGCATCGGCCAAGCGGGGGAAAGTAAAGTCAAACGCGGTCGCCATTGGGCGAGTGCTCCAAGCGCTTCGGGGCGTGGCTATACAACAGCGGCGGCCCAGCGCAACTGGCCGATTTCGCCCAAGTCAGGCGGCCCCGACCGCCAAATCAGAAACAAACGGGTTCGTGCGCCGCTCCCAACCGAAGGTCGAGACGTCGCCGTGGCCGGGCAGAAACTGGATGTCGTCGCCGAGAGGGAACAATTTTGTTCGGATAGAGTTGACGAGATCGTCGTAATTGCCGCGCGGGAAATCGCTGCGGCCGATCGAGCCGCGGAAGATGACGTCGCCGACGAAAGCGAAGCGCGCCGCCTTCTGGATGAAGACGACATGGCCCGGCGTGTGACCAGGGCAATGGACGACGTCGAAGGCAGCCTCGCCGACGTGGACGACGTCGCCGTCGGTGAGCCAGCGATCGGGGGTGCAGGCGCGCGCGTCGGCCATGCCATAGCGCGCACCTTGCTCCGGAATCGCCGCAAGCAGCCAGTCCTCATCGCGATGGGGGCCCTCGATGGCGACGCCATACCGTTCAGCCAGCGCGGCGGCGGCGCCGGCATGGTCGAGATGGCCGTGCGTCAGCAGGATTTTCTCAATCTGGACGCCTTGCTCCGCCGCGACGCGCGCGAGGCGTTCGGGTTCGCCGCCCGGGTCGACGAAAGCGGCGCGCTTGGTCGCTTCGCACCAGACCAGCGCGCAATTCTGCTGCAGGGGCGTGACCGGGATCACTGCGATCTTGATCGGCATCAGGCTTCGCCTCCTGCTCCGGATGCGGACAATGTGAACTCGCCGGCGCGCACCCGTCCCGGCAGCGTTTCGCACAATTGTGCGACTGCTTCCGCGCCGTGCAGGTCGACCATGTCGGTCAAGGCGGCGAAGATCGCGGCGGAGGCGAGGAATTCGGGCTCTACCCCGCCCTGAAGCGCGCTGTCCCAGGCGGCGAGGATGTAATCGAGCGCGCGCGCCTTTTGGTCGGCTTCGCTCAGCGGGGCGTTCATGCGGGGCTCCGTCGTCACTCCTGCTTATGGGGCGCAGCCAGCGCCGCCGACAAGCGTCGACCTTTGGACTTCAATTCCGTCTCAACCGCCTCGGCTTGGGCATCGCACGTCGGAAAGCGCTCTTCCTCGGCGCGATACCCGAGGTTGAAGGCCTCGACCATGGCGCTGCGCTGGGCGCCCGCGCTCGGCGCCTCGATGTCGATCAGTCGCGTCATCGCCTCGCGCCACGTCTGGTCGCCGCGGCCTTGGCATAGAACCCGTATATAGTGCGCCCCGCCGAGAACGCGTGAGAGTTCGACGACCCGCTCCGCATACGACCGGCCGGTCGCGGGCCGCTCAGCTTGCGCGTGGGCGGGATCGGCGAATAGCGCAAGGGCGGCGGCGACGGCGAATAAGCGCTGCATCCGCGGCACCTTAGTCCGCGTCGGCCGGCCGCGTCACCGGCGCCGCGCAGCCATTTTGTCAGGCGACCAGTTTGGCGGCCCGGGTAAGCGCGCCCTCGGCTTCGGCGATCATCTGGGCGACGATCTCCGCCGCGGGCAGAACGTTGCGCACGCCGCCGGCCGACTGGCCCATCGCGAAGCACGATTTGTCGGGATCGAGACCATCGATCTGGCCGCCGATGCCGCCCATGGCGTTATTCTGGACCGACACCATCGCCTGCATCGGGAAGGCCTGAATGTCCTGCGGGCGACGCTCCCAGTCATCGACATAGGGGTTCTTTTTCACCCGCATCGGTTTGCCCGAATAGCAGCGGGTCCGCACGGTATCCTCGTCGGCGGCGGCCAGGACCGCCTCGCGGTACAGGTCGCCGGCATGGGCCTCCACCGAGGCGATGAACCTCGTGCCGACCCAGACGCCATGGGCGCCAAGCGCCAGGGCCGCGGCGAGACCGCGGCCGTCATAGATGCCGCCGGCAGCCACAACAGGGATTTTTACGGCTTCGACCGCCTGCGCCACGAACGGCATCGTTCCGACGAGGCCCGTATGGCCGCCGCCTTCGCCGCCTTGGCAGATCACTGCGTCGCAACCGGCCTGCTCGGCCTTCACGGCATGCTTCACCGCGCCGCAAACGACCATCACTTTGAGGCCCGCTGCCTTGAGCTTTTCGAGGATCGGCATCGGCACGCCGAGGCCGGCGACGAAGCTCGAAGCGCCTTCTCCGATGATCACGTCGACCGCGGCGGTGAGCGATTCCGGGCTGGCGGCTAAGAGATCGACGCCAAACGGCTTGTCGGTCAGCTTGCGGACCTTGTGCATCTGCTCGCGGATGAACGCGGGGCTTGTGCCCGCCATGCCGAGCACGCCGTACCCGCCGGCGTTCGAGACCGCGGCGACGAGCTCAGCGTAGGAAACCCCACCCATGCCGGCCAGCATGATGGGATGGCGAACGCCCAACAGATCGCACAATGGCGTGTTCAGACCCATGACTTCCTCCATTTTGACAGCGAGAGAGCGCGGGCGCCGCAAGGTTCGTCAAGCCCGCGCCACGCGAACTCCGGCTTGCTCGCGTGCGGCAAACTGGGCCACACCGGCGGGGGGAGGATCGAAGATGTATTCATTCGGTTTCATAGCGCCGGTTCTGGCGCTCGTGGCGTGGTCGCTGGTGGTTTGGACGTGGATGTACGCCACGCGCCTGCCGGCGATGCAGAAGGTCAAGATCGATCCGCAAACCGCCAAGCACCCTGGATCGCTGGATGTGCTCCCATCTGGCGCTCGGCAGGTCGCCGACAATTACAATCACCTCATGGAGCAGCCGACGATCTTCTACGCAACGGCGCTCGCCGCCCATGTTGCGGGCGCGATCGATACGGTTTCGATCGGGATCGCCTGGGCCTATGTGGCGCTTCGGGTTGCTCATTCTTTGGTCCAGAACACCATCAACGTCGTGCCGCTGCGGTTCGTCGTTTTCTCGCTTTCGACGTTGGCGCTGTTCGCCTTGTTGGGGCGCACGGTGCTGATGCTCGTCAGCGAATAGGCGTCCAACGCGCCGAGAGCGAGCGCCGTCTTCAAAGTCCAGTCGGTCCGTTCCAGCCGGACGTCGCAAGACGTCCGGCTGCCATGCGTTGCAAGTGGACAACGCCCCGAAAGGCAAAGTTAACGACATCTTCCCAAACATTCCCAGATATGCCCATATCAGCCCATGAGTTGAGGGCCGGGGCGTCGTCTCCATGTTTCTGGGCACGCATATCGTCGGTGTGGATGCGAAGGGGCGGGCCTCGATCCCGGCCGCCTTCCGCACGGCTTTGCGTGGCGGGGCGTCGCTCGTTTACGTCTGGCCGAGCTGGCGCGGGCCCTATCTCGAGGCCGGCGATGGCGAATTGCTCGCGCAATATCAGAGTGTTCTGGCGGCCAGGGGAGCCTTCGACGACGCCCGCGAGGACTTCGAATACGCGATCTTCGCCGAAGCGCGGGCGCTTTCGCTCGACGAAACGGGCCGTGTGAGCCTGCCGGAGGATCTGCGCGCCCACGCTGGCCTTAACGGCCGGGCGGCCTTCGCCGGACTGACCGACCGGTTCGAAATCTGGAGCCCGGACCGCCTCGAGGCCCGCGTCGCCGAGGCGCGGGCGCGCGCCGCCGAGCGTCGCGCCATCCTGAAACGTCCGCCGGGGGAGGGATTGTGAGCCACATTCCCGTCCTGCGAGACGAAGCGCTGACGGCGCTCGCGCCATTGCTTGGCGCGCGCATCGTCGACGCAACGTTCGGCGGCGGCGGTTACGCGGCTGCCGCCTTGGCCGGCGGTGCGATCGTCATTGCGCTCGATCGCGATCCCGATGCGATCGCGCGCGGGGCAGAGCTCGGGCGTGCGTTTGGCGCTCGGCTCACATTGGTTGAAACGCCGTTCGGCGCTATGGGCGAGCGCCTTACCGGGCCATTCGACGGCATCGTATTCGATCTGGGCGTCTCGTCTTTTCAATTGGATGAGGGCGACCGCGGGTTCTCTTTCCGAATGGACGCCCCGCTCGACATGCGCATGGCGCGGACGGGCCCCAGCGCTGCGGACGCGACGGCCTATCTGAGCGAGGCCGCACTCGCCGACGTCATTTTCCATTACGGCGAAGAGCCTGGGGCGCGTCGGATCGCGCGGGCGATCACCGGCGCGCGGCTTGAGGCTCCGATCGCTTCAACGGGCCAACTCGCAGATCTTGTCGAACGGGCGCTCGGCGGACGGCGCGGCGCCAAGATCCATCCGGCGACAAAAACGTTCCAAGCGCTGCGAATCCTGGTCAACGACGAGTTGGGAGAAATCGCGCGCGGACTTGCGGCGGCGGAAGCTCTACTGAGGCCGGGTGGTCGGCTCGCCGTCGTTTCGTTCCATTCGTTGGAGGACCGGTTGATCAAGACCTTCCTCGCAGAACGCGCTGGCGCCGTCCCTGGCGGCTCCCGCTATGCGCCTGCCCAGGCGCCTGGACGGCCGCCGAGCTTCACATTGGTGCAAAAAAAGGCGGTTGCGCCCAGCGCCGACGAGGTCGCGGCCAATCCGCGCGCGCGCTCGGCAAAGCTCCGCGCCGCAGTGCGCACCGAGGCGTCGAGCTGGGGCGCGTTCGACGGCGACATCTTGACCCCTTCGGCCCGGCGCGAATGGGAGAGGCTTTCGTGAGGCGCTGGTTCGACATCGTCGCGATTCTGCTGATCGTCGCGCTCGCCATCGGCCTTTACCGCACGAAGGTCGAGGCTGACGCGGCCCGTGCGCGCATCGCAAAGCTAGAGCGGGAAATCGGCGATGCCCGCGCCCAGGTGCGCACACTCGCCGCCGAAGCGGCCTATTTGTCGAGCCCGGACCGGATCGAAGCTCTGGCGCGGCAGCGCCTCGGCTTGCGTCCGGCCACGCCCGCCCAGGCCAAGTCCACAGTTGACGCAGAAGCCGCTCTCGATGCGCGGGCGCCGATTGCGCCGCCGGGATCGCCGCCGTGACTGCGCCCAGCCATCCCGCCGCGCGCGCGTTCGCCGAGGCGCGCGGGCTGGCCCGCGCGGTTGAGGCCGCGCCCGCCGGCGCACGGGTCCGCGCCATCGCCATGATCTTGGTCGCCGCCTTTGCCCTGGTTGGCTTGCGCGCAGCGCAGTTGGCGTTCACCGCTGCGCCAGAGCCCAAACGCGTCAACGCCGCAGCGCAGACCGTCAGCCGCGGGGACGTCGTCGACCGCAACGGAATTCTGCTCGCGACGACCGTGCCTGCTTTCGTGCTGACCGCGACGCCGCGCGACGTCGTCGATCCGGTCGCGGCAGCGGCCAAACTCGCGCGCGTGCTGCCCGACCTCGATTTGGCTTTGACCGCCAAGCGTCTCGGCCAGACGAACCGGGGTCTGGTGCAGCTTCGGCGCGGCCTTACACCGAGACAGCGGCAAGCGATTTTCGATCTGGCGATCCCGGGCGTCGGGTTCGGTCCGGATCAGCGACGCTTTTATCCCCAGGGGGCCTTGGCGTCCCACGTGATCGGCCAGGTCGACGCCGATTTGGCGGGGGCGGCGGGCGCGGAACATGCGCTCGACGCCGCGATCCGTCGCGCCGGGGTCGCCGACCGCGCGGTGCGCCTGACCATCGACGTTCGCATCCAGCATGCGCTCGAATCCGAACTGGCGCGCGCCGCCAAGGACGCTCGCGCCCGCGGCGGCGCGGGGCTCGTCGTCGATGGGCGAACAGGCGAAACCCTGGCCTTGGCGTCCTTTCCTCCGATCGACGCAAATGCGAACTGGCGCTTGGATGATCCCGCGCGGGTCAATCGCGCCGTCGCCTCCGTCTATGAAATGGGCTCGACGATCAAACCGTTCACGTTCGCGCAGGCGCTGGACCTCGGCGTCGTCGCAACGACCTCGAAGATCGACGTGTCGCCCTTGAAGATCGGCGACGTCGTGCGCACCGACCCCCATCCGCTGGACAGCCCGGCGCCGCTGACCCTTGCGCTCGCCAAGTCGTCGAATGTCGCCGCGGCGCGGCTGGCGCTGCAGATCGGCGGCGCACGGCAACGATCCATGTTTGAAAAGCTTGGCCTCTTGCGAAAGAGCGACGTCGAACTTGCCGAAAGCGCCCGGCCGATCGCGCCGGCGCCTGCGGCGAACGATGATCTGACGGTCGCCGTGCTCGGCTATGGCCATGGGCTGGCGATCTCGCCGGCGGCGCTGGCCGGCGCCTATACAGTGTTCGCCAATCGCGGCGCGCGCGCGCCGCTTACGCTCGTCGCCGGCGGCGAACGGGCGCCGCTCGAACCCGTTTTCTCTCCGGCGTCGGCTGCGACGATTATCGGCATGATGCGCGCCGTGGTTGAAGAGGGCACCGGCGCGGGGGCGCTGGCGAGCGGCGCGGATCTGATCGGCAAGACCGGAACGGCGGAAAAGCCGCGTGCGCCCGGCGCCGCCTACGATTCTGATCGCATGCTTTCTTCATTCGTCGCCATGTTCCCAAGCCGCGAACCTCGCTATGTCGTGGTTCTTGCGCTCGACGAACCGGAGCGCACGGCCGAAGTCGGCGGGCAGGCGACGGGGGGAGCTGTGGCGGCGCCGGCGGCGGGCAGGCTCGTCGCGCGGATTGCGCCGATGCTTCCGACGGTCGCGCCGGCGAGCCTGGCCGCAGGAGATGCGAAGCCGTGATTTTGCAAGACCTTTTCCCTGATGCGCCGCTCGCCGAGGCGGCTGGACTCAAGATCGCCGGGATGACGGCCGACAGTCGGCGGGTCGCGCCTGGGTTCCTGTTCGCCGCATTGGCCGGGTCGGCCGCCCATGGCCGGGACTACGTGGCGGCCGCGCGGGCCGCCGGCGCCGTGGCGGTCCTGTCTGCCGGCGACCTTCTCGAGCCGCCGGGCATGGCGCACGTCATCGCCCCGGATCCGCGCCTCGCTTTTGCGCTCGCTGCAGCGCGCTTTCATCCCCGCCAGCCGGCGCATGTCGCCGCTGTGACGGGGACAAACGGCAAAAGCTCGTCAGTCGATTTTCTGCGCCAGATCTGGGCCGCCGGCGGCGCGCGGGCTGCGAGCCTCGGCACGCTCGGCGCCATCGGACCCAGTGGCGTGATCGATCTTGGGCACACCACGCCCGACCCGGTCGCGATCCACCAGACGCTTCAGGCGCTTGCCGACGAAGGGGTGACCCACGCGGCAATGGAGGCGTCCAGCCACGGTCTCGATCAGCGCAGGCTTGATGGCGTGCGTCTCTCGGTGGGGGCCTTCACGAACCTGACGCAGGACCACCTCGACTATCACGGGTCGATGGACGCCTATCGCGATGCGAAGCTGCGGCTGTGGGATCTTCTCCCGCCGGGGGCGCCGGCGATCGTCAACGCCGATGCGCTCGAGGCTCATGCATTCGAGGCGGCGGCGCGCGCGCGAGGGCTCACGCTGATCGGCTGCGGTTGGCGCGCCGGCGCCGACGGTTTGAAGATCGTCGAAATCCAACCGCGCGCCAACGGACAGCGGCTCGATCTTCAATGGCGCGGCGCCTCTGCGCAGATTGAACTGCCCCTGATCGGCGAGTTTCAGGCGCTGAATGCCGTCACGGCCGCCGCCATGGCGCTCGCCGGCGGCGCTGCGCCCGACGCCGTGTTCGCCGGCCTGCAGGTTCTCAAGCCCGTAAAGGGGCGCATCGAACATGTCGGCGCCACGCGGGAAGGCGCGCACGTTTTCGTCGACTATGCGCACACTGCCGACGGTCTCGACGTGCTTTTGCGCGCCGCGCGCCCGCATGCGCCGGGGCGCATCGTGCTCGTGTTCGGCTGCGGCGGCGACCGCGATTCCGGCAAGCGCCCGAAAATGGGCGCGGTCGCCGCCCGCCACGCCGACATCGTGATCGTCACTGACGATAATCCGCGTTCGGAAGATCCGGACGAGATCCGCGCCCAGGTGCTCGCGGGGTGTCCGAGGGCGGCGGACATCGGCGACCGGCGCGCCGCGATCGAGCACGGGGTCGGGCTCCTCAATCCTGGCGATGCGCTCTTGATCGCCGGCAAAGGCCACGAAACCGGTCAGATCATCAAAGGCGTCGTGCATCCGTTCTCGGACCAGGACGTTGCACGGGCGGCGCTCCAGGCGCGCGGAGGCGCAGCGTGAACGACGGATTGATCACCAACGCCTTGTGGACGGCAGAGGATTGCGCGCAAGCGACCGGCGGGCGTCTCGTCGGGGCCGATTCCTGGATAGCGACCGGCGTCTCGATCGATACGCGCTCGCTGGCGCCGGGCGATCTATTCGTCGCCCTGCAGGACCAGCGCGACGGACATGACTTCCTCGCGGACGCCTTTTCGAAAGGCGCGTCGGCAGCGATCGTCTCGCGGGCTGACGCCATCGACAACGCGGCGGGCCCTGCGCTTCTCGCCGGCGATACGCTTGAGGCGTTGCGTGGCCTTGCGCGGGCGTCGCGCGCACGGACGCGGGCACGTTGCTGCGCGATAACGGGATCGGTGGGCAAGACAAGCGTCAAGGAAGCGCTCGCAGCCTGCCTGGCGCCGTCCGGCCCTACCCATCATGCGGTGAAGAGTTTCAACAACCATATCGGCGTGCCGCTGACGCTTGCGCGGATGCCCGCAGCGAGCGCGTTTGGCGTGTTCGAAATCGGCATGAACAATCGCGGCGAGATCGCGCCTCTGGTCGCGCTCGCCGCGCCGCATGTCGCGATCGTCACCACGGTTGCGCCTGTGCACATTGAAAATCTCGGCTCGCTCGAAGCGATCGCCGACGAGAAGGCCGACATCTACACCGGCCTGACGCGTGACGGCGTCTCGCTGGTGCCGGCCGATGCGCCGCATCTCGATCGCCTCATTCGGGTGGCGGAAATGCATGGCGCGGCGACCTTGCTGTTCGGGCTCGGTCCAGAATGCGCCGCGCGGCTGTTGTCCTTCGAGGTCGGCCCCGACGGATCTGACGCCAAGGCCGACATTCTCGGGCGCCCGATTTCCTATCGGGTCGGCGCGCCGGGGGCGCACTGGGCGACCAATTCGCTGGCCGCGCTTACGGCCGCCGCGCTTCTCGGCGGCGACCTAGAGGCTGCGATCGAGGCGATGGGCCGCTTGGAGCCGGCGGAAGGGCGCGGGCGCGCACGACGCATCGAGGCCGATTTCGGCGCCTTCACCCTGGTTGACGACGCCTACAACGCCAGTCCGATTTCTGTGGCGGCTGCGCTTGATACGCTGGCGCGCCGCCCCGCCGCTATCGGCGCGCGGCGAATCGCCATGCTTGGCGACATGCTTGAACTGGGTCCGGACGAGGCCGCCTATCATGCGGGCCTCGCCGCGCCGATCGAGCGCGCGGGCGTCGATCTGGTGTTTTGCGCCGGGCCACGCATGCGCGCTCTGTGGGATGCGCTTCCGCCGGAGCGGCGGGGCGGCTATGCGGAAGACGCCGACTCATTGGCGTCTGTCGCGACCGGCGCAGTGCGCGACGGCGATGTGGTTTTGATCAAGGGCTCGAACGGGTCCCGCATGGCGCGCGTCGTAGCGGCGCTTGCGGCGCTCGGTCGTGGTTGAGGAGAAGCGCGCGAATGCTCCATTTGCTCAGCGCATTGAGCGGCGAATTCCAGCTCTTCAATCTGTTCACCTACATCACGTTCCGCACCTTCGGCGCAATGATGACGGCGCTGTTCATTGCGTTCCTCATCGGCAAGCCGCTGATCGAGTGGCTTCGCGTCAAGCAGGGCAAGGGCCAGCCGATCCGCGAGGATGGGCCGCAATCGCATTTGCTGACGAAGAAGGGCACGCCGACGATGGGCGGGTTCATCATCCTGATCAGCCTCGCGATCTCGACATTGCTGTGGGCCGATCTGTCCAATCCGTACGTTTGGGCGGTCTCGCTCGTAACGCTTGGTTTTGGCGCGATCGGCTTCGTTGACGATTTCGCCAAGGTCACCAAACAAAAGGCCGACGGTCTTTCCGGGCGAATCCGATTGGCCGGAGAATTCGGCATTGCGCTTGCTGCGGCCATCCTCATGGCGTGGGCTCAGTGGACGAGCGATCCGTCGTTGCGCGCCGTCGCTGCGCCCTTCACCGACATTTTGAAGTACGGCGGGGACATCACGTCTGTTGCCGTGCCGTTCGTGAAAACGTTCGTCATTCCGCTCGGCGTGTTCTTTTTCGTGTTCGCGATGTTGGTGATCGTCGGCGCCGGAAATGCCGTGAACTTCACCGACGGGCTCGACGGCCTCGCCATCGTGCCGGTGATGATCGCCGGCGCGTCCTTCGGCTTCATCGCTTATGTGGTCGGTCACGAACGGTTCGCGGACTATCTGCAAATCCATCATGTGCGCGGCGTCGGCGAACTCTCCGTCCTGCTCGGCGCGCTGATCGGATCGGCCCTCGGGTTCCTTTGGTACAATGCCCCGCCGGCGCGCGTTTTCATGGGCGACACCGGATCCTTGGCGCTCGGCGGCATGCTTGGCGCGGTCGCGGTCGCCACCAAGCATGAAATCGTGCTGGCGATCATCGGCGGCCTGTTCGTCGCCGAGGCCCTCTCGGTCATCATTCAGGTGGCGTGGTTCAAGGCGACGGGCAAGCGCGTCTTCCTCATGGCGCCGATCCATCACCATTTCGAAAAACTCGGCTGGGCCGAACCGACGATCGTCATCCGGTTCTGGATCGTCTCGACGATCTTCGCCCTCATCGGCCTCGCCACGCTGAAGCTTCGCTGAGGCGCGACATCAGGAGCAGCGCTTGATCCGCATCGCCGAATTCGCCGGGCGCGACGTCGCGGTCTTCGGACTGGCGCGCACCGGACTTGCCGCGGCGAAAGCGCTGCTCGCCGGCGGCGCACGCGTGCACGCCTGGGATGAAAACGAGACCGCGCGGGCGGCGGCGGAGGCGGAGGGCCTGCCGCTTTCCGATATCAATACGCGCGACTGGCGCGCGTTCGCCGCGCTCGTCCTGTCGCCCGGCATACCACTGCATTTTCCGCGTCCGCACCGCATCGTCGAATTGGCGCGTGCGGTCGGCGCGCCGGTCATTGGCGACATCGAATTGTTTGCGCGCGCCGTTGCGGCATTGCCGCCGGCGGCGCGCCCGAAAGTGATCGGGATCACCGGCACCAACGGCAAATCGACGACCACGGCGCTCATCGGCCACATCCTGCAATGCGGCGGTAAGGACGTGCGCGTTGGCGGCAACATAGGCCAGGCGGTTCTCGACCTGCCGCCGCTGCACGCGGGCGCGGTCTATGTTCTTGAGTTGTCGTCCTACCAGCTGGACCTCGTGCAGTCGCTGCGCTGCGACGTGTCTGTGCTCTTGAACCTGACGCCGGACCACCTCGAGCGCCATGGCACGATGGCCAATTATCTCGCCGCCAAGAAGCGCATCTTCGCCAACCAGGGCGCGGGCGATTGGGCTATCGTGGGCGTCGATACGCCGGAGACGGCGGCGGTGTGCACGGCGCTCCTGGCGTCCGGCGCGCGCCGTGTTGCGCCGATCTCGGCCAGCCAGGCGATGGGGCGCGGCGTCAGCGCGCTGGCGGGATGCATCTATGATGCGCTCGATGGGCGCGCCGAAAAAGTCGTCGACCTTTCCGGCGCGCAGGCTTTGCCCGGGCGCCACAACGCGCAAAACGCCGCCGCCGCCTTTGCGGCAGCGCGCGCCTTCGGCATGACGCCGCGCGCGATCGCCGAAGCGATGGCGACCTTTCCAGGGTTGCCGCATCGCATGGAGAACATCGGGCAGATCGGCGGGGTTCGATTCGTCAACGACAGCAAGGCGACGAACGCCGATTCCGCCGCGCAGGCCCTTGCTGTTTTCCCCCGCGCGCATTGGATCGCCGGCGGCGTCGCCAAGGCCGGCGGGATCGCAAGCCTCGCGTCGTTCTTTCCGGCGCTCTCCGGCGCCTTTCTCTATGGCGAGGCGGCAGATGGGTTCGCTGCAACCTTGGCGGGCCAAACGCGGATCGAGCGAAGCGATGACCTAGCCGGCGCCGTGCGCGCCGCATTCGCCGCCGCGCGGCAATCGAGCGAACCGGATCCAGTCGTGCTGTTTTCGCCGGCCTGCGCCTCGTTCGACCAGTTTCGCGACTACGAGCATCGCGGCGCTGTGTTCAAGCAGATCGTTGCGACGCTCGACGTTGCGCCGGCTGATCGGGCGACGGCATGAGCTGGGCGCTGGGCGGGGGGCGCGGACAATTCGCCGGCCATGATCGGGCGCTGGTTTCCGCCGCGCTGCTGCTCGTCGGGGCAGGGCTCGTCTTGTCGCTCGCGGCAAGTCCCGCAATCGCCGACCGCATGGGCGCTGGCAGCGACTTCTATTTCGTATGGCGCCATGTGGGCTTCGCCGCCGCAGGGTTGGCGGCCTGCGTCGGATGCGCGGCGCTCAGCCCGCGCGATGCGCGCCGCTTCAGCGTCATCCTGCTCGTCGTCTCGATCGCAGGCCTTTGCCTGGTGCCTCTCGTAGGCGCGGAAGTTAAGGGCGCCCAACGTTGGCTTCGGCTTGGCGCATTCGGCGTGCAGCCGTCCGAATTCCTCAAGCCGGCGCTCGTGGCGAGTGCGGCCTGGATGTTGAGTGAGCGGATGCGCACGCCGTCGTTTCCCGCCTTGCGGATTGTCGCCTGCCTTTATGCGTTGAGCGCAGCTTTGCTCGTCGCGCAGCCTGACATCGGCCAGACGATCCTGATCGGCGCGACGCTGGCGATCGTGGTCTTTCTCGCCGGCGTGTCGTGGGTTTGGATTCTTGCCGCGATCGCGGTTGGGATCGGCGTTTTCACCGCCGCATACTTCAGTTTCGACCACGTGCACGCCCGCGTGCAGGCGTTTCTGCATCCCGGCGGACCTGGATATCAGGTCGAGCGCGCGCTTGAGGCGATCCAATCCGGCGGTGTGCTGGGACGCGGTCCCGGTGAGGGGGTGGTGAAGGACAGTCTTCCCGACGCGCACGCCGATTTCGTCTACGCCGTTGCGGCCGAGGAGTTCGGCGTTTTCGCGTCGGTGGGCCTTTTAGCGCTTTACGTGGTGATTGTTTGGCGCGGTATGGCGCGGGCCGCGCGGGTCATCGACCCATTCGCGCAGATTGCAGCTGGCGGCCTATTCGCATTACTGGGGCTTCAGGCCCTGGTGCATGTCGCCGTCAACGTCTCGCTTGCACCTGCCAAGGGGATGACGCTTCCGCTTGTCTCCTACGGCGGATCCTCGATGATCGGTTCGGGAATTACGCTGGGACTGGCGCTCGCATTTGTGAGGGCGCGCTCCGGCGCGCTGCTCTATGAGAAGGATGGCGAATGACCGCCGCGCGCACAGTTCTCATCGCCGCCGGCGGGACCGGCGGCCACCTCTTTCCTGCGGCCGCCTTTGCGGAGGAGATGCGCGCGCGCGGCTGGCGCACGGCGCTGATGACGGATTCTCGCGGCCGCACCTACGCCGCGAATTTCCCCGCTGACTCGATCGAGGACGTGCCCGCGGCGACCTTCAGCGGCGCAAACCCCCTCAAAGCCATCGGCGCGGCGACTAAAATTGCGCGCGGCGTAACGGCTGCGGGCGCCCGGCTAAAGGTGCTGAAGCCCGCCATCGTCGCCGGTTTCGGCGGCTATCCGTCGCTGCCGGCCCTTTGGGCGGCCCGCGGGCTTGGCGTCCCGATCCTGATCCACGAGCAAAATGCCGTACTCGGACGAGTAAATCGCTTCTTCGCGGGCGCCGCGACCGTGATCGCCTGCGGCTTCGATCGCCTGGATCTAGTGCCTGCCGGCGCTGCGGCCCGCAAAGTCGTCGTCGGCAATCCGGTGCGTGCGCCCATTCGCGCCGTTCGTGACGCGCCGTTCCCGGATATCGCGCCGGGGTCGACGTTGCGGATTCTGGT
This sequence comes from Caulobacterales bacterium, assembly GCA_049317545.1. Classification (GTDB taxonomy): domain Bacteria; phylum Pseudomonadota; class Alphaproteobacteria; order Caulobacterales; family Aquidulcibacteraceae; genus REEB506. Next base: position 22,668 of record JBMOIB010000011.1, read on the forward strand.
GATTGGCGGCAGCCAAGGCGCCCGCATTCTCGGCGACGTTGTTCCAGCGGCCATCGGGCTCCTGCCGGACGAGGTCCGCGCCCGCGTGGCGGTGGAGCAGCAGGTGCGCGAGGAACAGGTCGAGGCGGTGCGGCGTGTTTATGCCGGTCTCGGCATTGCGGCCGATATTGCGCCGTTCTTCACGGACATGGCCGATCGATATGCACGCGCCCACCTCGTCATCGCCCGGGCCGGCGCATCGTCGGCGACTGAAATCGCCGTTGTCGGACGTCCAGCGATCTTCGTACCGCTCGCCATCGCCGCCGATGATCATCAGACCGCCAATGCGGAGGCCTTGACGGCGGTATCGGCCGCCGACGCCATTCCTGAAGCGGCGTTCACGCCGGATGCGCTGGCCGGCTTGCTTGCGCTGCGCCTTTCAGATCCGCACGATCTCGCCGTGCGCGGCGCAGCCGCGAGGGCCGCCGGCAAGCCCGACGCCGCAAAGCGCCTGGCCGATATCGCTGAACAGGCCGCTTGGCCGGCGCATTGAGGCCTCTCGCCAAGGCGCGATCAGGCCAGTATCGTCCCGACCGCTCATGTTTCCAGCTCGCCATGCCGGCCGCCCCAGGGGGTTTCAATGAACTTTTCCCGTCGTTCGCTGCTCGCCGCCGGCGCTGCGGCTTCGGTCCTCGCCGCCTGCCAGCCGAAAGCGGCGTCGGGCCCGAGCAAGGAAAGCCAAGCGCTCGCTTCTGCGTTGGATGAACTGGCGACCGCCGTTCTCAAGGAAGCCCCGGAATTCGCGACGGCGCTCGCGGTGGACGAAAAGCAGGCGGGCGGGCCGTTCCAGGATCGCCTCAGCGATCTGTCGACCGACGGCCAGAAGCGCCGTGCGCAGCTCGTCGTCGATTCGCTGGCGCGCTTGAAGGCGATCGACCGCGCTGGACTGTCGCCCGCTGACGCCGTCTCGCTCGATGTGGCGACGGGCGCACTCGGCTTTTACGAAGCCGGCGCCAAGTTCGGCTACGGCCGGTACGGGTTCGGCGAGCCGCTGCCGTATGTGGTGACGCAAATCGACGGCGCGTTCGTCAACATTCCCGACTTCCTCGACAGCCAGCACCCGGTCACGAGCAAGCCGCTGGCGGACGCCTACCTTGCGCGCCTGGAGGGCTTCGCTGCGATGCTCGACCAGGAAACCGCGCGCATCAAGGATGACGCGGGCAAGGGCGTCGTCCCACCGGACTTCATCCTCGACGGCGCCTTGAAGCAGCTGAAGGCCTTCGGCGCGAAGAAGCCTGCCGATACCGTGCTCGTCGCCTCGCTCGCCGGGCGCGTCAAATCCTTGACGGACGTCGACGCCGCCGGCCAGGCCGCGTTGGTCAAGAGCGCGGAAGCGATCGTCAAGGACAAGGTGCTTCCCGCCTATGCGCGCCAGATCGAGGCGCTCGCCGCACTTCGGCCGAAGGCGGTGCATGACGCCGGCGTCTGGCGTCTGCCGCAAGGCGCAGAATTCTACGCCGCGGGCCTCGCCGCCCAGACCACCACGACGATGACGGCGGACGAAATCCACCAGATGGGGCTCGACCTCGTCGCCTCGCTCACCAGCGAGATGGACGCTCTGTTGAAGGGCCAGGGGCTCACCAAAGGCACGGTTGCAGCGCGGATCCAGGCCTTGTCGACCCGCCCCGATCAACTTTATTCGAACACGGACAAAGGGCGCGAGCAGCTTCTGGCCGATCTCAACACGCAGATCGACGCCGTCACCGCCCGTATGCCGGAACAGTTCGGCGCCCTCGCCAAAGCCAAGCTCGCGATCAAGCGCGTGCCCGAATACATCCAAGCTGGCGCGCCCGGCGGCTATTACCAGCCCGCCGCGCTCGATGGGTCGCGCCCTGGCGCCTATTACATCAACCTGCGCGACACTGCCGAATGGCCGAAATTCACGTTGCCGACGCTCTCCTACCATGAAGGCATGCCGGGCCATCACTGGCAGATTGCGATCGCCCAGGAATCGCAGGGTCTGCCGTTCATCCGTCGTGCGATCCTCGGCTTCAACGCCTATGCCGAAGGCTGGGGGCTGTACGCCGAACAACTCGCCGACGAGATCGGTCTTTACGAGGGCAATCCGTTCGGGCGCCTCGGCTACCTCCAGTCGGCGACGTTCCGCGCCACGCGCCTCGTGGTCGATACGGGCATCCACGCCAAGCAATGGTCGCGCGAGAAAGCGATCGATTTCATGGTCGGCGCGACGGGCGACCAGCGCTCGTCCGTCGTCACCGAGATCGAACGCTACGCGGCCTGGCCGGGGCAGGCCTGCGGCTACATGGTCGGTCGCCAAGTGATCAACCGGCTGCGCAGCGACGCCAAAACGAAACTCGCCGCCAAGTACGATCAGAAGGCGTTCCACGACGTCGTGCTGACGAACGGCTCGGTCCCGCTGTCGGTCCTTGAGAGCCTGGTCGGCGCGTACGTCGCCAAGACCGGCGCGGCTTGAGAACCCCGCCGCGATGACGCGCCCTGCGCCGTTCGACGTCGGTCCGGTTCATTTCGTCGGCATAGGCGGGATCGGCATGTCCGGGATCGCCGAGGTCATGCTCAATCTCGGCTACCGGGTCCAAGGCTCGGACGCCAAGCCGTCGGCCAATACCGAGCGGCTGGCGGCCAAGGGGGCGAAGATTTTCGTCGGGCATGCCGCGGCCAACGCGGACGGCGCCGGCGTCGTCGTCATCTCCTCCGCCATCAAACCGGGGAATCCGGAGGTCGACGCGGCGCGCGCTCGCGGCGCGCCGATCGTGCGCCGCGCCGACATGCTTGCGGAACTGATGCGGCTCAAATGGACCGTCGCGATCGGCGGCACGCATGGGAAGACTACGACCACGTCGATGGTCGCGGCGCTCCTGGTGGCGGGCGGCGTCGATCCGACGATCATCAACGGCGGCATTATCAACGCCTACGGCTCGAACGCCCGCATCGGCGCCGGCGATTGGATGGTGGTGGAGGCGGACGAAAGCGACGGCACCTTCACGCGCCTGCGCGCCACCGCCGTTCTCGTGACGAACATGGACCCCGAGCACCTCGACCATTACGGAACAGTGGAGGCGATGCATCAGGGCTTCCAGAGTTTCGTCGATTCGATCCCGTTCTACGGCTTCGCGGTTCTGTGTACGGATCATCCGCAGGTCCAGGCGCTCGCCGCTCGCACCCAGGACCGGCGCGTCGTCACCTACGGCTTCAATCCGCAGGCTGACGTTTGCGCCGCCAATGTCCGGCCGGGCAAGGACGGTTCGACGTTCGACGTCATCGCGCGCCGCCGCGGCGAGGGGCCGGGCGTGACGATGCACGATCTCTTCCTGCCGGTCGCTGGGCGGCACAACGTTCAGAATGCGGTGGGCGCGATCGCTGTGGCGCGCGAACTCGGCGTCGGCGACAACGCCATCCGCGCCGGTCTGGCGAGCTTCGCTGGCGTCAAGCGCCGCTTCACCACGACAGGCGTTTGGAACGGCGTGCGCATCGTCGACGATTACGGTCACCATCCCGTGGAAATCGCCGCCGTCTTGAAGGCGGCGCGCGAAGTGACCGACGGGCGCGTCATCGCCGTGGTCCAGCCCCACCGTTATTCGCGACTGCGCGATCTGTTCCAGGATTTCTCGACCTGCTTCAACGACGCCGACGTGGTTGCCGTCGCCGACGTCTACGCCGCCGGAGAGGTTCCCATCCCCGGCGTCGACGCCGAAGCCCTCGTGGCGAGCATCGGCTCGCATGGCCATCGTCGCGCAATGAAGCTCCCCCATTTCGACGCCTTGCCCGATTTCGTTCGCGCCGAGGCCCAACCCGGCGACGTCGTCGTGTGTCTCGGCGCCGGCGACATCACCGCCTACGCCAATGCGCTTCCGGGCAAGCTCACGGCATGAGCCTGGATCTGCCTCCGGTGCGCGGTCAGATCCTGCGCGGAGAGGCGCTTGCGCCTTACACATGGTTTCGCGTCGGCGGCCCGGCTGACGCCTTGTTCATTCCCGCCGACGTTGACGACCTCGCCGCATTTCTCGCGGCGACGCCGACGGACGTGCCCATTTTGCCGATTGGCGTCGGATCGAACGTGATTGTGCGCGACGGCGGCGTCCGCGGCGTCGTCGTGCGCCTGGCGGGGCGGGCGTTCGCCGGCATTGAAGCGCTAAGCGAAGGTAAAATACGCGCCGGGGCGGGGGCGCTCGACTCGATGGTCGCCAAGGCCGCGGCGAAGGCGGGGATCGCCGGTCTGGAATTCTATGTGGGCGTGCCAGGGACTATCGGGGGCGCCGTCGTCATGAACGCCGGCTGCTACGGGCGCGAAACGAAAGACGTGCTGGTCGAGACCTTGTCGATCGACCGCTCCGGAAAGCTGCTGCGCGAGGCGATCCGCCCCGAGGATTCGGCCTATCGGCGCGGACCCTTGCCGGCCGGACGCATCCTGGTGGAGGCGACCTTCCAGGGCGAGCACGGGGATGTCGCCGAAATCGAAGCCCGGATGGCGCTCATCACGCGTCAGCGCGAGCAGAGCCAACCGATCCGCGATAAAACCGGGGGCTCAACCTTCAAGAATCCCATCGATGAGAGCGCGTGGCGGCTGATCGATCGCGCCGGCTTCCGCGGGGCACGTCGCGGCGGCGCCCAGGTCTCCGAAAAGCACTGCAATTTCCTCATCAACACCGGGACCGCCACGGCCGCCGACATCGAAGACCTCGGCGAGGAAGTGCGCGCCGGCGTCAAGGCGGCCTTCGATGTCGAATTGGCTTGGGAAATCAAGCGCGTCGGTGAGCGCGAGGCGAGTTCAGGGCGCCAATAGGGGCATCGCCCCGGCGCCGATCACCGCCGCCGCGGCGATGAGCGCGCCAAACCACATGGCGAACGCCACGCGCTTGCGGCGCACGGGGGGCTCCGGCGCGGCGTCGGTGTCGTCAAAAGGCAAATCGGACATGTGAAAACGATCGGCTGGTAAGGTTGACGTCGGCTTAGCGCATTAAGAACGCCCCGGCGAGCGCCGCGCACAACAAAACGGCGCCTGCGATCCAAGGCCAAGCCGATGCGCGCTTGCGGGGTTCGGAAACGTCGGCGTTCTCCGCAGCGGCGACCTTTGCGCTCTTGGCGACGGACAGCGGCGGCGCAGCGGCGATCGGCTTGGCCGCGGTGAGGGCCTTTGGGGGGGCGCCGGCGGCGGTGAGACGGGCGAGCAGGACGTCGAGGCCGTCCGGGGCCTGGAGATCGACCGAGACGAGACCGCGCGCCATCCGCGGCGGCGGGGCCGCCTTGTCGAGACGGGCCGACACGAGCTTGCCGACCTGGCGCGCTTGCGCCGCCTGGCGAAGGACGCTGGGCGAACCCGACGCATGCCGCGACCACAGAACGACGACCGCTCGGGATTGCTCTGCGCGCTTGGCGAGCCAGGATCGCGCGGAGGGCGGCGTATCGGCGACGACGTCGAAGCCCGCCGCCGTCAAAGCCGCGCCGACAGCGTCGCCCGCCGCCTGATCTTCCCGCGCAAACGTCAGCACGATATCCGCCATGGTCACCTCCGCGGCGACACCAAACCCGCGCCGGCAGGCGCACGCGAGGGCCAAACCAACGCGCGCGGGCCGTTGCGAAGCGGCGCCTAAACGCTGGGCATGCAGGTCTAAAGTCCGGTTAACTATAAGGCGCCGTGAATTTTCGCACGGTCGCCGTTCGGCCTCAGTCCTCCTTAACCTTGGCGGGGTTTTCTCAGGGTGAGCCAGAACGGCGAGACCCAGATCGTCAGTCGCAAGCGACGGGTCAGTCACGGAGACGGGGTATGGCGCGGATCGCAGTGCTTCTCGGGGGATTGAGCCCGGAGCGGCCGGTGAGCCTTGTTTCGGGCGCCGCGTGCGCTGCGGCGGCGGAACGGCTGGGCCACGAGGTCGCCCGCATCGACCCGCAGGATCCCGACTGGATCGCCCAGCTGCGCGCTTTCGCGCCGGACGCAGTCTTCAACGCGCTGCACGGCGAATGGGGCGAGGATGGCCGCATCCAAGGGGTGCTCGACTACCTTCAGGTCCCTTATACGCACTCCGGAGTCCTCGCCTCGGCGCTTGCGATGGACAAGGACAAGGCCAAGGCCGTGCTGGCGCAGGCCGGGCTGCCGCTTGCGAAGGGCCGGCTGATGCACCGCGCAGAGGCCGCGCGCGCTCATCCGATGGAGCCGCCGTACGTCATCAAGCCGAACGCTCAAGGCTCCTCGGTCGGCGTGTTTATCGTCCGCAAAGGCGCCAATCGGCCGCCCGAGCAATTGCTCGACCCGGACTGGAAGTTCGGAGAGGACGTACTGGTCGAAGAATTCGTGGACGGCAAGGAATTGACCGTCGCGGTCATGGCGGGCAAGGCGCTCACCGTTACCGAAATCCTTCCGGCCGCGGATTGGTACGACTTCGACGCCAAATACGCCGAAGGCGGATCGCGCCATGAATTGCCGGCGAACATCCCCGCGCGGATTTCCGAGGCGGCGTTGCGCGCGGCCGAGTTGGCCCACGTCGCTCTCGGCTGCCGCGGCGTGACCAGATCCGACTTTAGATACGATCCGGAAACGGATCATCTGGTCTTATTGGAAGTCAACACCCAGCCCGGCATGACGCCGACGTCCCTGGTTCCGGAACAGGCGGCATACACGGGCATGGGGTTCGATCAATTGGTGGGTTGGATCTTGGAGGACGCCTCATGGCCGCGATGAAGTCGCGCCGGAGCGTGGGCATGGGGGCAGGGCGCGGCGCGCCGCCGCCTCCCGCGAACAAGCCGCTTCCGCGGCTCGCCGCCATGCAAATGCACGCAATGCGTCGACCGCCGCGCGACGCGTCGACCGACAAGAGCGCAAGCTCTGTATGGGCCGCGAGCGGCATCCTCGTCGCCGGCGCGCTGATCGCCGGGGCGACCTTTGCCGGCGGCTCTCTGGTCGACGCCCGCGATCGCGTGGAAACCGTTCTCGATCAGGCCGCCGCCGGGGCTGGTTTCCGTGTGCAGAGCATTCGCGTCGAGGGCGTGGACGGCGCGCGTCGCGCCGAGGTCGAAGCTGCGGTGCTGGCGCAAGGCCGCGCCTCGATGTTTTCTGCTGGTCCGCAGGCCGTGAAGTCGCGCGTCGAAAAGATCGATTGGGTGCAGCGCGCCAGCGTCGCGCGCTATTGGCCGGGATCTGTGCGCGTGCAGGTCGAGCGCCGCCGCGCCGTTGCTTTGTGGGATGATGGACGCCGCATCGCGACGATCGACGCGCAAGGCGCGGCGGTCTCACCCTCGAAATCCGGGGCTCAATTGCCCCGCGTGCTCGGCGCCGGGGCCGGCCCTGCGGCCGCCGCCGTGCTCGCTCAACTCGAAAACCGCCCCGAACTCCGCGCCAAGCTCGACGCGCTCGTTCGCGTCGGCGATCGGCGGTGGGACATGCGTTTGACCACCGGCGCGGTGATCGCGCTGCCGGCCGATGACCTCGCCGCTGCGTTCGCGCGCTTGGACCGTGCGGAGCGGACGTGGCGTCTCCTGGAACGGCCGCTCGCACGGATCGATCTGCGTGATCCGTCCCGGATCGCGGTTTTGCCGCAGGACGTCCTCGCCGGCGGGCCTGGATTGGCCGGCGCCCCGCTGCCGGCCGCAGCCGCCGCGGGAGCCTGAACGCACGCCATGTCCGCGCTTTCGTCCTCCCCTTTGGCGTCCCGCCACGTTCGTCCCGCGCAAACGCCGGTCGCTGCGCTTGATATCGGGTCGGCGCGCGTTCTTGCATTGATCGGCGCGCGGCGCGTCGACCGGCCCGTCGCCTTGCGCGGCGTCGGCGCGCAATCGACGCGTCGCGGCCAGGACCTCGACGTTGATCCCGCCGACGCTTTTCGCTGCGCACGCATTGCGCTTGATGCGGCGGAACGGATGGCGGGGCTTCAGGTCTCTCAGGCGATTGGCGTGCTCGCAGCGCCCGGCGTCGAGTCGATCCGACTGCGTGCGCATATCGCTTTGCCGCGTCGTGAAGTTGGCGAAGCCGATGTTCGAAAGGTCTTGGCCGCCGTCGCCGCCAAAGCCGAAACCGCCGATCATGTCGCGCTGCACGTCGCCCCGCTCGGCTATGCGCTCGATGACGGCGGCCTGATCGATGACCCACGCGGCCGGGAAGGCGCGCGGCTGAGCGTCGAGACGTGCGTCGTCGTTGCGCCTCGCGATGTGGCTGAAGACGTCGCCGCCTGCGCCCTGGCGGCTGGCGTTTCCTTGTCCGATCTGGTCGCCGCGCCCTACATGGCGGGGCTCGCTGTTCTGAGCCCGGACGAACTTCGCGACGGCGGGATCGTCATTGACCTTGGCGCAACGACAACGGGCGTGGCTGCGTTCGTCGACGATGCGCTCGTTCATTGCGCGACGCTCCCGATCGGGGCCGACGCCCTCACCGAAGCCCTCTCACGCCGCCTCGGGACGAGTTTCGCCGCCGCCGAGCGTCTCAAGCTCACCCAACCCATCTACGGCGCGCCGAACGCCGAGCAGGTGCTGGCGCCGCGCATCGGCGAGGACGGGCGGCTGACCGAAACCCGCATTGCGCGTGGCGTTCTTCTCGACGGCGTCGACGCGGCGCTGATCGATGTGTTTCGGGCGGCGGCGGTCTCGCTGGCTGGAGCCAAGCTTCCCGCGGCCGCGGCGGCTTGGCCGATCGCGCTCACCGGCGGCGGCGCTGAGCTGCATGGCCTACGCGCGCGCGCGACCGAACTGCTCAAGGCCACGGTCCGAATCGGCCGGCCGATTGGATTCCCAGAACTCGAAGCGGGCGCCGCCAGCGGATCGCTCGCCGCGGCGGTCGGCGCGCTCCTATGGAAATGTCGTCCGCCCGTCGATTCGCGCGTGGCGCGTCCCGCGATGCGTTCGCCCACGCCGAAGGCGAGTCCCCTTGTTCCGCCACGCACTGCTGCGCGCGCTTGGGATTGGTTAAGGGCGAATTTTTGACTGCCGCGCTGGGATCGGCCGTAGTTTACGCAGGCTTAAGACGCTAAGTTGGAGATGGGGGTGCGAACGGCCCAGATCTTCCCGCCTGGACCAGGAGCCCAGTCGTCTATGATCCATACCAGCGGCGCCACACTCCACGAGCTTAAACCGCGCATCGTCGTTTTCGGCGTCGGCGGGGCCGGCGGCAATGCCGTGAACAATATGATCGACGCTCGCCTGCAGGGCGTGGAATTCGTCGTCGCGAATACGGACGCGCAAGCCTTGGCGCGCGCCAAGACGCAAGGCCGCATTCAGCTTGGCGTGTCGATCACGGAAGGTCTCGGCGCCGGCGCGCGCCCGGAGGTCGGCCAGGCCGCGGCCCAGGAAAGCATTCCTGAGATCGTCGAGTTCTTGGACGGCGCTCACATGGTGTTTGTCGCCGCCGGCATGGGCGGCGGAACGGGCACCGGTGCGGCGCCGGTGATCGCGCGCGCGGCGCGCGAGCGCGGCATCCTCACGGTCGCCGTCGTGACCAAGCCATTCCACTTCGAAGGTCAGCGCCGCATGGTGCTCGCCGAGGGCGGTGTCCAGGAATTGCGCAAGCACGTCGATACGCTGATCGTCATTCCCAACCAGAACCTGTTCCGGATCGCCAACGATCGCACGACCTTCGCCGAAGCCTTCTCGATGGCCGATCAGGTCCTCTATTCCGGTGTTCGCGGCGTGACCGATCTGATGGTCATGCCAGGGCTGATCAATCTCGATTTCGCCGACGTGCGCACCGTCATGGCGGAAATGGGGACCGCGATGATGGGGACCGGCGAGGGCGAAGGCGTCAACCGCGCGCTCGACGCGGCCCATGGCGCGATCACCAATCCGCTGCTCGATATCGTGTCGATGAAGGGCGCCAAGGGCGTGCTCATCAACATCACCGGCGGCTACGACATGACCCTCTACGAGGTCGACGCCGCCGCCAACGAGATCCGCGCCGAGGTCGATCCATCGGCAAACATCATTCTTGGTTCGACGTTCGACGAGAGCATGGACGGTCGTATGCGCGTCTCGGTCGTCGCTACCGGGATCGATGACGACCATGTCGTCAGCCAGCAAACCATGGTGCCGCCTGCGCGCCGCGCTGCGGAAGGCTATTCCGGTCCGGCCGCGCCACGTCGGCCCGTTCCCGAGGGCGCCCACCGCGACGCCGCCTCGTTCGACGAGCCGCGCCCGCAATTCCGGCGTGAGGAGATCGACGCGCAAGCTTCTGCCGGCCGTCGGCAGGGCGGGTTCAATCTGTTCGGTTGGATGCGCGGCAGTGACGAGCCGGCGCCGGCCGCGCCGGTCGATGTGCGCCCTGTCGAGCCCAAGCCGACCGTAGACGCGTCGTCGGACGAGGACCTTGAAATCCCAGCCTTCCTGCGGCGCCAGATCCAGCCGCCGCGCTGATCCGGCGCGCGCGAGAGGACCTTCGGCGGAGATCCCAAAGTGGCGAGCCAGCATACGATTGCCGCCGCCATTGAGCTGACCGGCCTCGGCGTCCATACCGGCGTGCTGGCGCGCGTGCGCCTCAATCCGGCGCCCGTGGATTCCGGCATCGTGTTTTTCCGCAGCGATGCTGACGCCGAAGATCGCGCCATTCCCGCGCTGTCGCGTTTCGTCGCCGCCACCGGCAACGCGACGGTCCTGCGCAACGCGGCCGGTGTTCAGGTCGCGACGGTTGAACATCTCCTGGCCGCCGCAGCAGGCCTTGAGATCGACAATCTTCGCGTTGAAGTCCAAGGCCCGGAATTGCCCATTCTCGACGGTTCGGCCTTGCCGTTTGTCGCGGCGATCGACGGGGCCGGGCGCATCGAGCAAGAGGCTCCGCGGCGGGTCCTGCGGATGCTTCGCTCGCTCGAGGTGGTCGACGGCGGCAAGCGCGCGCGTCTCGAACCCTGCGACGACGGCTTCTGGATCGACGTCGTCATCCGCTATGCGGAGCCCGCAATCGGCGTTCAGCGCCGCGAAATTGAAGTGACGCCAGAGAGTTTTCGGACCGAAATCGGCCGCGCCCGCACGTTCGGCCGTTTCGCCGATCTGGAGGGCCTACGGGCGCGCGGCCTCGCACTTGGCGCGTCGCTCGAAAACACCGTCGCCGTCGATGGCGATCGGGTCGTCAATCCCGAGGGTTTGCGGTCTGCGGACGAGTTCGTTCTGCACAAGGTGCTGGATGTTGTGGGCGACCTTTCGCTCGCTGGCGCGCGGATCCAGGGACGGTTTACGGGCGATCAATGCGGCCATGGGCTCAACGCCCGCCTATTGAGCGCCGTCTTGGCGACGTCGGACGCTTACGAGATCATCGCCGAGGTCTAGTCTGCGGCGGTTGTGCGCTCAGGAGGCGCCGTTGGACGGCGAACCATTGTTCGACCCGTTCGAGCCGCCATTGCGCGCCGCGGCGCTGTCTTGGGCCGCGACGTCCTGGGCGGCCGTCGAAATCGCGCTCTGTTCGCCGCCAGACAGCGACTTGACCAGAGAGGCGACGGCATTCCGGACGGCGCTATCAGCGATATGGTTGAAATTCCGGACGAGTTCGATGGTCGCTCGGTTCGAGCCGGCAGACGCCGGCTGATCGACGTCGCCGTCGAAGTCGACGCCAAGCCCTTCGAAGAAATAGGTCACCGGCGCTTCGAGGCGCTGGGCGATCTGGTAGAGCCGACCGGCGCTGACCCGGTTCGCGCCCGTCTCGTATTTCTGAATCTGCTGGTACGAGATGTCGAGCGCCTCAGCGAGTTGCTCTTGAGTGTAGCCGAGAAGCGTTCGACGACGCCGGATCCGATCGCCCACCTGCTGGTCGATCTTCGCCGCGTGCCGCGCCCCCTTGAAGCGGAACGTATCCACCAACGAACTCCTGCGGGTCGAGGATCGTTATGCGCCGGGCGCGCACCACCTCAGCACGGCAATCTATGTCCGTTATTGTGCGCGTCAATGGCTGTTCATGGCATTCAACGATGAGTGATCGGCGCTTTGCCCGTGGCGCCGGGTCATGTAGGAAGGCGGCAACGCACGCCAGAAGGACGTTCATGGCCCGCACCTCCGCCTCCCACGCCTCGCTTGTCACCGTGATGATGCTCGCGGCGAGCCTCGCCGCCTGCGCCGGGCGGGGGCCTAAAGAGAATACGCAGTTCGTCGAACAACCCGTCGAGCAGCTTTACACCCAGGCCGCGGACCTGATGGACCAGAAGCGCTGGAGCGAAGCCGCGACGGCCTTCGAAGAGGTTGAGCGTCAACACCCGTATTCATCGTGGGCTCGCCGCTCGATGCTGATGCAGGCCTATGTGAAGTATCAGGCCAACAGCTACGACGACGCCATCGAGGCCGCCAACCGGTTCATCTCGCTGCACCCTGGCAACGCCAGCGCGCCGTACGCCTATTACCTGATCAGCATCTGCTATTTCGAACAGATCCTCGACGTCGGCCGCGACCAGAAGACGACCGAGCAGGCGCTTCAGGCGTTGCAGGAGATCGTTCGGCGCTACCCAGAGTCCGAGTACGCACGCGACGCCCGGCTCAAGATCGACATGACCTACGATCAATTGGCCGGCAAGGAGATGGAAGTCGGACGCTTCTATCTGAGCCGCGACCAGCATTTGGCGGCGATCAACCGGTTCAAGACGGTGATTGAAAATCCGAACTTCCAGCGCACCAGTCATACGCCGGAAGCGCTTCATCGTCTGGTCGAATCCTATCTGTCGGTCGGCATGGCCGAAGAGGCCCAAAAGACGGCCGCCGTCCTCGGCTACAACTTCCCCGGCAATCCCTGGTATGCGCGCGCGTTCGCGCTCATGGAGGGCAAGGGGGTCTCGCCGGTGAGCGAAGGCGAAGCCAAGAAGCGCGGCTGGCTGTCGCGCGCCTTCGGCCGCCTCTAAGGGTCTGATGTCGGAACTCCGGGCGATCCCGGTTGAGCGACTGGGGCCGCAGGACGCGGTCGCCGAACTCGCCGCGCTCGCCCTGGAAATCGCCGCGCACGACCGCGCCTATTTCCAGGCCGATGCGCCCACGCTGACCGATGCTGAATATGATGCGCTTCGACGTCGCAATGCGGCGATCGAGGCGCGGTTTCCCGATCTCGTGCGTGAGGATAGTCCGAGCCGCGGCGTCGGCGCGGCGCCCGCCGAGAAGTTCGGCAAAGTCCGCCACGTCGTGCCGATGCTGTCGCTGGACAACGCCTTTTCCGAGGACGATGCGTCGGCGTTCCTCGAGCGCGTCCGTCGGTTTCTCGCCTGGCCGAGTGACGCGCCGCTGCTCGTCACCGCTGAGCCCAAGATCGACGGCCTGTCGGCGAGCCTGCGCTACGAGAAAGGCCGACTTGTCCGCGCGGCGACCCGCGGCGACGGGCGCGAAGGCGAAGACGTCACCGCCAACATCCGTACGATTCCTGATGCGCCGCATGTTCTCGCCGGAGACCCTCCAGAGGTTCTCGAGGTGCGCGGCGAGGTCTATATGGAGAAGGCGGCCTTCGCCGCCATGAATGCGCGTCAGGCGGCTGCCGGCGAGCAATTGTACGTCAATCCGCGCAACGCCGCCGCTGGCGCGCTGCGCCAGCTCGACGCCTCCGTAACGGCCAAGCGACCTTTGCGCTTCTTCGCCTATGCCTGGGGCGAGCTGAGTGCGCCGCTCGCTGCGACCCAATCAGCGTCGGTGGCGCGATTGTCCGCGTTCGGATTTACAACGAATCCCCTGATGCGGGTTTGCGCGACAGCGGAAGACCTCATCGTCGCCTATCGCGCGATCGGCGCGGCGCGGGCCGACCTCGCCTATGAGATCGACGGCGTCGTCTACAAGGTTGATGACCTCGCATTGCAGGAGCGCTTGGGCTTTGTGTCGCGCAGCCCGCGCTGGGCGATCGCGCACAAGTTTCCCGCCGAGCGCCAGGAGACGGTCCTTGAAGGCATCGACATCCAGGTCGGCCGCACCGGCGCGTTGACGCCGGTCGCGCGGCTCAGACCGGTGTTCGTCGGCGGCGTCACCGTCACCAATGCGACGCTGCACAATGAGGATTACATCCGCGGCCTGGACAATTCCGGCGAGCCGATCCGCGGCGGCAAGGACCTGCGGGTGGGGGATACCGTCGTGCTGCAGCGCGCCGGCGACGTCATTCCGCAGATCGTCGATGTGGTGCTGGAAAAGCGCCCCGCCGACGCAGACGCCTACGCCTTTCCGCGGATCTGCCCTTGTCCTCTGCAGACGCCCGCGGTGCGCGAGGCCGCCGATGGTGAAACCGCCGCCGTACGCCGCTGCACCGGCGAGTTCGCCTGCCCCTATCAGCGCATCGAACATCTCAAGCACTTCGCCGCCCGCCGCGCGTTCGACATCGAGGGGCTCGGCGAGAAGCAGATTGAGGAGTTTTTCGAGGCGGGCTTCATCGCCGAACCGGCCGACATCTTTGCGCTCGAAGCCCACCGCGACGCGATCCTGGCGCGCGACGGCTATGGCGAAAAGAGCCTGACAAATCTTCTCACCGCGATCGAGGCGCGCAAGGACGTGGACTTGCAGCGGCTCATTTATGGGCTTGGCGTTCGCCACATCGGGGAGACGACGGCGGGTGTGCTGGCGCGCCATTTCGAAACCTGGGAGGCGTTCCTGGCGGCCGTCGACGCCGCCATCGAGGCGCGGCCGAACGCGGCCTATGAGCGCCTCGTCGCAACGCCCGGCGTCAGCGAAACGAGCCTCGCCAAAATCCTCGCCGCCGCCGACGACTTCGTCGGGCCGTCGGACGATCTCTTCGAAACGGTGCAAGGCCGCGGCGCGCGGTTGAAGATCAAGGGCGTCACCTCGAAGACCTGGGACGCATTGGCGGCTTTGGGATCCTGGGACGAGGTCACAGACCTCGTGCGCGCCGCCGCAAGCGGCCAGCCTGGCGACGCCTCACGCGCGCTCGCCGCGATCGACGGGATCGGCCCGGTCGCGGCCGAGAGCCTCGTGGCGTTCTTCGCCGAACCGCACAATCGCGCCGCCATTGAGCGCCTGCTCGCGGCCGGCGTCCGCGCGCGCCCGCAGCCGCGCGCCGCGACGCAAAGCCCCGTCGCCGGCCTGACCGTGGTGTTCACCGGCGCGCTCGAGAAAATGACTCGTGACGAAGCCAAGGCGCGCGCGCTCGCCCTTGGCGCCAAAGTGTCCGGCAGCGTGTCGAAAAAAACCGATCTCGTCGTTGCAGGACCGGGCGCCGGCTCGAAACTCGAGGACGCGCGCAAGTTCGGCGTGACCGTCATCGACGAGGACGCCTGGCTCGCGCGGATCAGCGGCTAGGCGGTGGACTATACCGCGCGGCGGCTCGCCAGCGCGGCGAGCAGCGTGCCATCGTCCAGGAGCTCCAGTTCGCCGCCGACCGGCACGCCGTGCGAGAGGCGGCTTACCGAAACGCCGAGTCCGGACAAACACTCGCCGACGTAATGGACCGTCGTTTGGCCGTCGACGGTTGCAGCGAGCGCCAGGATCACTTCACGCGCGCCGGTGCGCCGCACGCGCTCGACGAGCGGCGCGATGCGCAAGTCCTCTGGCCGGGCTCCATCGAGTGCGGAGAGAACGCCGCCAAGTACGTGATAGCGCCCGCGAAAGGCGCCGGCCCGCTCGAGCGCCCAGACGTCGCCAACCTCGGCGACGACGCAGATGAGGCCATCGTCGCGGCCCGGCGCGGTGCACAGGGCGCAGGGATCGACGGTGTCGAGCGCGCCGCATTGCGTGCACGTTTTCACCTTCAGCGCCGCCTCCGAGAGCGCGGCGGCCAGCGGCTCGAGCAGGGCGTCGCGCTTTTTCAGGAGATGCAACGCGACGCGCCGCGCCGAGCGTGGGCCAAGACCCGGCAATTTGCCGAGCAGTTCCACCATGCGCTCGATTTCGGGCGAGGCTGTCGGAGTTTTCGGCGACCGCACGCGATCAGAACGGCAGTTTGAAGCCCGGCAGGACGCCCATGCCGGAAGCCGCGTTCTTGAACTCGTCCTGCTGGGCTTCGTCGAGCTTGCGGCGCGCGTCCTCGTGGGCGGCCTTGATCAGGTCCTCGATGATCTCGGCCTCGTCGGGCTTCAGCAGCGTGGGATCGATCTGGATGGAGAGCAGCGCGTTCTTGCCGTTCATCCGCAGCTTCACCATGCCGCCGCCGGAGGTCCCTTCGACCTCCATGGCTTCGAGCTTTTTCTGGGCCTCGGCGATTTTGGCCTGCATCGCCTGGGCCTGACGCATGATCTGGGAAATGTCTTTCATGGCGTGTCGTCCTTTAAGAGGCGCCTTCCTTGCGGGTTGAACCAGAGCGCGGCGGCGGGCGCTTGAAGGGCGTCACGTCGGCGGCGCCGCCATCTTGCGGCTTCGGCTTACGAACCTCGGCGATCGTCGCGCCTGGGAAGGCCGAAAGCGCTTCGGCGATCGCCGGATGAGCGCGCAGCGCGGCCAGCTCGGCCTCGCGTTCGCGGGCGCGGCGTTCTTCGAGGCTTTCCACACCGGCGGCGGCGTCGTCAGCGGCGACGAACCAGACTTCGCCTGTCCAGTCCTTGAGGAAACGTGCGAGACGGCCCGCGAGATCCGCCGGGGCGCCTGGCGCCGGCTGGTAGCGGATTGAGCCCGGCGCGAACGCCACGAGCCGGACGTAGCGTTCGACGTCGATTTCCAGTCCCGCTTCGCGGCGCTCGGCGATCAATGCGACGACGTCGTCGAAACTCGCGAGACGCGGGCCGTCCGGTTCGCTTTCGGAATGAGTCGAGTGGGCGTTTGTCGACGTCTCGGACCGCTGGGCGAGCAAACGGGCCGCTTCTTCCGGCGGCGGAAGGCCCTGCGCCGCGCAGATCCGAACCATGGCCATCTCGACGGCCGCGATCGGCTCCGGCGCGCGACCGGCCTCTTCGAGCGCCTTCAAAAGCATCTGCCACAGGCGCGAGGCCTGGGCGGGCGTCAGGCCGCGGGCCAGCTTTTGCACCCTTGCAGCTTGGTCGGAGCCGCCTGCGTACGCATAGCTGTCGCCGAGCGCCTGGGCGCGGGCCGTCTCGTGCGCCACTTCCAGCAGATCACGCAGCACCAGCGCGGGGTCGGCGCCGGCCTCGTATTGGTCGCGCACGTCGGTCAAAGCGGCCTTGGCGTCGGCGCGCACGACAGCTTCGAACAGATCGAGCACGCGACCGCGATCAGCGAGGCCGAGCATGTCTCGGATCTCTGCGGCCCTGATCGCCGAAGAATCGCCGCCGCCTCTTTGGACGAGGGCCTGGTCGAGCAGCGAAAGCCCGTCGCGGACCGAACCTTCCGCCGCCCGAGCGATCAATGCGATCCCGTCTGGCTCGACGGCGACCTTCTCCGCCGCGCAGATCCGCGTCAGATGCGCGACCATGCGTTCGAGCGGCACGCGTTTGAGGTCAAAGCGCTGGCATCGCGACAGGACCGTTACTGGAACTTTGCGGATTTCGGTCGTCGCGAAGATGAACTTCACATGCGGCGGCGGCTCCTCGAGCGTTTTGAGCAGCCCGTTGAACGCCTGCACCGACAGCATGTGCACTTCGTCGATGATGTAGACTTTGGCGCGCGCCATCACCGGCGCGTAGCGGACGCTGTCCAGGATCTCTCGGATGTCGTTGATGCCGGTCCGCGAGGCCGCGTCCATCTCGAACACGTCGGGGTGACGGCTCTCCATGATCGCCTGGCAATGCGCGCCGAGCGGCTCGAGCTTGACCGAGGGGCGGTCAGTCTGGTCGGTCTGGTAGTTCAGCGCACGGGCCAGGAGCCGAGCGGTGGTGGTTTTGCCGACGCCGCGGACCCCGGTGAGCACATAGGCATGCGGGACCCGGCCGAGCGCGAATGAATTGGCGATCGTGCGAACCATCGCCTCCTGGCCGATCAGGTCTTCGAAGGTCTTGGGCCGGTATTTGCGCGCCAGCACGAGGTAGCCGCCCGACTTTGCAGTCGGTTCGCCGAACAGATTGGGTCCGTCGGGGGCGGATTCGTCGCTCACCCCTTCACCATACCGCCTCGCGTGGCCTTGGCGCCACAGCCGATGGGCGAAAGAAAAAATCGCGATCTGGGGCGCAACGGAACGGCCTGTTCATTGCGTCTGTGCAAGGAGAGACCAAGGTTGGGGAGAACAAGGGCATGCGGGCGATCACCAAGTTTATTCGCGATATGGCGCGGACTTTCCGGCGTCGCGACGACGATTTCGGCGATCTGCTGCTCGACCACCTTGGGCTCCCTCGCTAGGGCGCATCCAATCGAGCGCGAGAGTGCAGACAGGACGGCGACCCGACCGGAACCCGTTGCGGCTGCTTCCTTCCGGACCTGACCGGGTTGGCGGGGCGACCGTCCGCCGCCTGCCTGCA
>JBMOIB010000012.1:0-39592 GCA_049317545.1 Caulobacterales bacterium
ACCATGTTGCGGTTGGGATCTGGGAAAACCTGGCTTGAGGTCGTGCGAGTAATCAACCGACGCTCCTGAACCAGGGTCGCCTCCATGCAGGAGTGCGCGCCCATCTCAAGCCGGGCGAGGGCGCGCTCCGGCCTCAGATCTTGAGAGCGAAAGCTGCCGGGTTGACCAAACCGGCGCGTCGAACAAGGCGGAGCGGCGAAAGCCGATCTACCCCAAACCAAAACTAATTCGGCCGAGGGCCTAGCTGCTCCGCCTTGTCCCTATTCGAACCCGCAGACGCGCAGCGTCGTGCGGCTATCGGCGCAGGTTAGGCGGATTTGCGCGCGAGGTCGGCGACGCCGGCCTGGATCAGAACGCCTTGCTTGGCGGGATCGGCGAGGCCGGCCTTGAGCAGGCGTTCGGCGGCGGCGATGGCGGCGTCGGCCGCAGCGGCCTTCACGTCGGCGCGGGCCTGGGCTTCGGCGCGGGCGATGCGCTCCTCGGCTTGCTGCTCGCGACGCTTGAGATCCGCCGCCAGCGCCTTCTCGGCATCGGCGCGCAGAGCGGCGGCGTCGGACTTGGCCTGGGCGACGATCTCGAGCGCCTCCTTTTCGGCGGCCGCTGCGCGCGACTTGTAGCCTTCCAGGAGCGCCTGGGCTTCGACGCGCAAGCGTTCGGCGTCCGCCAGTTCCTTGGCGATTCCGGCGGCCCGATCGTCGAGGCCTTTCAAGAGCATCGTGTGGACCTTCGCCGCGTAGAGAATGGCGAAGAACAGGATGAGCCCATAAAGGACGAAGAATTTCGGGTCGGTGAAAAGCGGATTGCCGCCGCCATGACCGCCGGCTTCGGCGGCTGCGTCCGCGCCGGCCTGGATCGCCGCGAGAAGGGATGCGTTGATCATGCGGCGCTCCCGGCGAGCTTGGCGTAGATCGCCTGGGCGACGTCGGCTGCGGCTTCATCGGCGGCCTTGAGGCCCTCGACCCGCTGGGCGGCGAGACGCTGCTCGGCCGCGGCGAGCCGCTGCGCCAGCTTCGCGTCGGCTTCCGCCGTCGCCTTGGCGCGCTCCGTTGCGGCCTCGGCGCGCACGCCCTCGGCGAGCTTGCGGGCGTCGGCGCGTGCAGTGGCCAGGGCCTTCTCGTACGCGGCGAGCGCGGCCTGGGCGTCAGCGTTCGCCGCCGCGGCCGCGTCGACGTTCGACCGGATCGTATTCGCGCGCGTCTCGATCACGCCTGCGAGCTTCGGCAGCAAGGCCTGGCTCAACAGGAAATAGAGCAGCACGAAGAAGACCGCGAGCCAGAAGACCTGGCTCGGGAAGTAGGACGGATCGAGTTGCGGCAGCCCGGGAGCCGCCGCAGCCTCAGCCGCGTAAAATACAGCCGCCACGATCAGGCGCCTTTCGACCGATTATTGCGCGCCGATGCCGAGGAGCAGCATGATCGCGATGACGAAGCCGAACAGGCCCGCGGCTTCGGCGAGACCCGCGCCGACGAACAGGTTGCCGGTCTGGCTCGCCGCCGCCGACGGATTGCGCATCGCGCCTTCCAGGTACGACGCGAAGATGTTGCCCACGCCGATGGCGGCGCCGAGCAGCGCGAAGCAGGCGAGGCCCGCGCCGATGAAGCGGCCCATGAGGGCGAGGTCGTTGGAAGCTTCCATGGTCGTCATGCTCCTATCGAGAATTTCGCCGCCCCGCGGGCGTGCGTTCAGCCCCTCAGTGGTGCGGGTCGTGCACAACTTCGGAAAGGTAGATGCAGGTGAGAATGGTGAAGACGTAGGCCTGCAGGCCCGCGACGAGAAATTCGAGCGCCGTCACGCCGACCACGCCGATCGTCGAGCCCAGCGCCGCGAGCAGGCCCGCGCCGCCGGCGGCGAGGCCAAGCGGAATGAAGCTGGCCAGCACCTTCAGCATCGTGTGGCCCGCCAGCATGTTGGCGAACAGGCGGATCGCCAGCGTGAACGGGCGGATCAGGAACGAGATGAATTCGATCAAGGCGATCAGCCAGGCGATCCACCACGGCGCGCCCGCCGGCCAGAACCGGCTGAAAAAGCCGATGCCGTTCTTCGAGAACCCGACGAACAGCACGATCGCGAACACCAGGATCGCCAGCGCGCCGGTGATCGACAGATGGCTCGTCACCGTGAAGGCGAGCGGGCTCATGCCGATCAGGTTGAGCGTCAGGATGAAGGAAAACAGCGTGAAGATCAGCGGGAAGAACTTCAGCCCGTCATGACCGATCGTGCTTTCGACCGTATTGCGCACGAAGCCGTAGAACATCTCCACGACCGATTGCGTGCGCGTCGGCACCAGCTTCGCGCCGTTCGCGCCCAGCCAGATGACGCCGGTGATGAGTGCGACCGCCACCGCCATCCAGAGGGCGGCGTTGGTGAAGGAGATGTCGAAACCAGCCAAGTCGAGCGGCACGAGCCGCTCGAGCTTGAATTGGGTCATCGGGTCTGCGTCGATCCGCACGCCGTCCAGCTCCGGTCCTCAAGACCCGCCCGGCGCGTCGCGGCCGGGTGCGGGGGGCGCGCTCTGCGCCGAAATGCGTTGGGCGGCCAAAGCGGCGCGCCACATTCCGATGGCGAACCCGATGAACAGTCCCGCCAAAAGTCCGAACGGCGCCGAGCCGATTACTCGATCCGCGCCGTAACCGAGCCCGCCGACGACCGCAACGGCCGCTACGAGATCGATCATGATCCGCCAAGCCGCGCCAGCCGATCGCGCGGCCGCGGCCTTTTCGGCCCGGGCCGCGCTTTCTTGCGCGAGCGCCGCACGTTTGGACAAAGCGTCTTTGACGCCCTGTTCCAGCGCGGCGAGCCGATCATCGCCTGGAGGATGGGGATCTTCCGAATCCGGCACGACCCAGCCCCCCGCCAAGCGCGGCGGACCATACAAACCGCGCCCCTCCTGTCAAGCAAAGCGCGCGCGAGCGCTCCGTTCCTCCGCTCTGCGGCCGTCGCCACGGCGTGGAAGCCCTTGACATGGCGCCCCGGCGCGTTTCGGAGAAGGCCATGGCTGAACTGCTTCTCGAATTCTTCTCCGAGGAAATCCCCGCCCGCATGCAGGCGCGTGCGGAGGCCGATCTCGAACGCCTCCTCATGGACAAGCTGACCGGCGCGGGTCTGCTCCCCGAGAGCGTCAAGGCATTCGCAGGTCCGAGGCGTCTCGCCATCGTCGCCGAGGGGCTTCCGGCGCGCTCGCCCGATGTGCGCGAGGAACGCAAGGGCCCGCGCGTCGGCGCGCCGGACGCCGCCATTCAGGGCTTCCTCAAGAGCGCCGGCCTGACCGCGATCGATCAAGCCCGAATCGTCGAAGACAAGAAGGGCGCGAGCTATGTGGCGCTCATCGAAAAGCCCGGCCGCGCCACGCCCGACATCATCGCCGAGGTCGTGCCCGAGATCGCGCGCGCCTTTCCCTGGCCCAAGAGCATGCGCAGCCGCGATCGCGACCTGTACTGGGTGCGCCCGCTGCGGCGAATCCTGTGCGCCTTCGACGGCGAGGCCGTTCCGGTCGCGCTCGACGACCTGCCGTGCGGCCTGACGACCAGCGGCCATCGCTTTCATGCGCCGGCGCCATTCGATGCGCGCCGGTTCGAGGATTACGAACAGAAGCTGCGCAAAGCCTTCGTTCTGGTCCGTCGCGACGAGCGCAAAGCCATGATTGCGCAGGCGGCGCAGACTTTGTGCGCCGCCCAGGACCTGGAGCTTGTCGAAGATCCGGGCCTGCTTGAAGAGGTCGCGGGCCTCGTCGAATGGCCGGTGGCGCTGATGGGCCAGATGGACCCGGCGTTCCTCGACCTTCCGGGCGAGGTGATTCGTCTCACCATGCGCACGCACCAGAAGTACTTCGCCGTCCGCGATCCGCGCACCGGCAGGCTCGCGCCGCGCTTCGTGACCGTCGCCAACATCGAGGCCAAGGACGGCGGCGCCGTGATCGCCGCGGGCAACGCCCGTGTGCTGTCCGCGCGCCTCAACGACGCCCGCTTCTTCTGGGAAGGCGACAATAGGATCCCGCCCGACGATCCCGCGCGCGTCGCCAAACTCAAACAGATCGTCTTCCATCAGAAGCTCGGCACGGTGTGGGACAAGGTCGAGCGCGTGAAGGCGCTCGCCGTCGAGCTGTGCGCCGCCACCGGGGCCGATCCCAAGCGCGTCGCCCGCGCGGCCGAACTCGCCAAAATGGACCTCGTCACCGAAACGGTGGGGGAGTTCCCGGAACTGCAGGGCCAGATCGGGCGGCAGATTTATCTGGCGCAGCTCGCGTCATCCCAGAAATCGCCGCGCGCCGTCCGGGATGACGAGGCGTCGATCGCCGCCGCCATCGAAGACCATTACCGCCCCGTCGGCCCGAACGACCGGGTCCCGACCGACCCGGTGGCCGTGACGCTCGCCTTGGCGGACAAGCTCGACACGCTGACTGGCTTTTGGGCGATCGACGAAAAGCCGACGGGCTCCAGTGATCCCTTCGCGCTGCGGCGCGCGGCCCTCGGCATCGTGCGGATCGTTCTGCACAACGGCGTGCGTCTACCGATCAAGGATCGCGACCTGCTGCCCTTCCTCGCCGACCGCCTGAAGGTCCAGCTCCGCGAGCAGGGCAAGCGCCATGACCTCGTCGACGCTGTGTTCGCACTCGGCGACGACGATCTCGTCCGCATCGCGGCCAAGGTCGAGGCGCTGCAGGCGTTTCTTGCGACCGAGGACGGCGCGAATCTGCTCGCCGGCTATCGCCGCGCCGCGAACATTCTGGCGGCCGAAGGCAAGAAGGGGCGGGGCGTGGAGGCCGATTGGGTCTTCGACGCCAAATCCCTCGTCGAGCCCGCCGAAAAGGCGCTCGCCAAGGCCCTGGATGCGGCGGCCAAGGCGGCCAGGAAAGCCAGCGAGGGCGAAGACTTCGCCGCCGCCATGACGGCGCTCGCGGGATTGCGCGGCCCGGTCGATTCCTTCTTCGAATCTGTCCTCGTTAACGCTGAGGATGCTATGTTGCGGCGCAACAGAATGTTGCTTTTGTCGCAGATCCGTGACGCTTTGCACGCCGTCGCGGACTTCTCGCGGATCGAGGGGTAGGGCCTGCCGGGCTGCGCAGCCGGGCGGGGTGCTTGAACGACGCCGACGGGCCCATGGATCCTGCGCGGATCCTGGCCTCGGACAGGTCAAAGAGGACGCAGCGCATGGTGCAATGGGTGTACGGGTTCGGCGGCGGGACCGCCGACGGCAAGGCCTCGATGAAGGACCTGTTGGGCGGCAAGGGCGCCAACCTCGCTGAAATGTGCAGCCTCGGACTGCCCGTTCCGCCGGGCTTTACGATCACCACGCAGGTCTGCGCGCTGTTCTACGAGCGCGGCCAGACCTATCCGGACGGCCTCGAGGCGCAGGTCGAAGCTGCGCTCGAAAAAATCGAAACGATCGCCGGCAAGCGGTTCGGCGATCCGGCCAATCCGCTGCTCGTGTCGGTCCGCTCCGGCGCGCGCGCGTCGATGCCGGGCATGATGGATACGGTCCTCAATCTCGGCCTGAACGACGAGACCGTCGAAGGCCTCGCCAAATTGTCCGGCGACCGGCGCTTCGCGTTCGATTCCTATCGGCGCTTCATCCAGATGTATTCGAACGTCGTGCTCGAAGCCGATCATGGCCTGTTCGAGGAAATCCTCGGCGCGTTCAAGGATAGCAACGACTACCGCCTCGACACCGAACTCACCGCTCGTGACTGGGAGGAGGTCGTTCGCCGCTACAAGAAGGCCATCGAGCGCGAGCTCGGCAAGCCTTTCCCCTCCGACGCCAAGGCGCAATTGTGGGGCGCGGTCGGCGCGGTGTTCAAATCCTGGATGAACGACCGCGCAAAGGTCTATCGCCGCCTCAACGACATTCCCGAAAGCTGGGGCACAGCCGTCAATGTCCAGGCGATGGTGTTCGGCAATATGGGCGACACCTCGGCCACCGGCGTCGCGTTCACGCGCGATCCCTCCACCGGCGCCAAGCGCTTCTATGGCGAATACCTGATCAACGCCCAAGGCGAAGACGTGGTCGCGGGCATCCGTACGCCGAAGCCGATCACGCGCATCACGCGCGAGGAGATGGGCGAGGGCGGGCTGTCGATGGAAGAGGCGCTGCCCGAGGTCTACGGCCAGCTCGTCGAGGTCTATAAAAGGCTCGAAGCTCACTACCGCGACATGCAGGACATCGAGTTCACCGTCGAACGCGGCGCGCTCTACATGCTGCAGACGCGCAACGGCAAGCGCACGGCCAAGGCCGCCCTGAAGATCGCCGTCGACATGGCGCAGGAAGGCCTGATCACCCGCGAAGAGGCCGTGGCGCGGATCGATCCGCAATCGCTCGATCAATTGCTGCATCGCACGATCGCGCCCGATTATCAGCGTACGGTCGTTTGCGTCGGCCTGCCGGCCTCGCCGGGCGCCGCCGTCGGCAAGGTGGTGTTCGATCCGGACGAGGCCGCCGATCTCGCCCAGCACGGCGAAGACGTCATCCTGGTGCGCGACGAGACGAGCCCCGAAGACATCCACGGCATGCACGCCGCGCGCGCCATCGTCACCGCCCGCGGCGGCATGACGAGCCACGCCGCCGTGGTGGCCCGCGGCATGGGGCGGCCGTGCGTGTCGGGCTCGATGGAATTGCGCATCGACGAGAAGGCGCAAACCTTCACCGCCCGCGGCCGTACGGTTCGCAAGGGCGACGTCATCACCGTCGATGGCGCCAAAGGCGAGGTCCTGCTCGGGGCCGCAGACATGGTGCAGCCCGAGCTCTCGGGCGACTTCGCGCAGCTTATGGTCTGGGCGGATTCGTTCCGCACACTGAAGGTCCGCACCAACGCCGACACGCCAACCGACGTGCAGGTGGCGAAGGACTTCGGCGCCGAGGGCATCGGCCTGTGCCGCACCGAGCACATGTTCTTCGAAGACGAACGCATCGCCGTCGTGCGCGAGATGATCTTGGCTTCGACCAAGGAGGGCCGGGTCGCCGCGCTCGCCAAACTCCTGCCGTTCCAGCGCGCCGACTTCGCCGGCATCTTCGCCATCATGGGCGACCAGCCCTGCACGATCCGTCTGCTCGATCCGCCGCTCCACGAGTTCCTTCCGCAGTCGGAAGCCGATGTGGAGGCGGTGGCCAAGGCCACCGGGCTGGATCCCAAGGCGCTGCTTGCGCGGGCAAGCGAGCTCTCCGAGGTCAATCCGATGCTCGGCTTCCGCGGCTGCCGGCTCGCGATGGCCTTCCCGGAAATCTACGACATGCAGGTGCGCGCGATTTTCGAGGCCGCAGTCGACGCGGTCCGCGCCAGCGGCGTCGCGCCCAAGCCTGAGGTGATGATCCCGTTCGTGCTGGCCAAGCGCGAGGTCGCCATCCTGCGCGCCCGGATCGAGGCCGTGGCCGAGGAAGTGCTCTCTGCGGCGGGGATCAAGATCGACTATTTGGTCGGCGCCATGATCGAGCTGCCCAGAGCCGCCCTGCGTGCGGCGGAGATCGCCGAGGCGGCGGACTTCTTCTCTTTCGGCACGAACGATCTCACCCAGACGACGCTGGGCGTGAGCCGCGACGACGCCGGGAAGTTCCTCCCGACCTACGTCGACGCCGGCGTTTTCGACAAAGACCCGTTCGTTTCGATCGATCGATCGGGGGTCGGCGAACTGATCGAAATGGCCGCGGCGCGTGGTCGATCAACCCGTTCCGATCTGAAATTGGGCATCTGCGGCGAGCATGGCGGGGACCCGGCGTCGGTGCTTTTCTGCGCCGAATTGGGTCTCGACTACGTTTCGTGCTCGCCGTTCCGCGTGCCGATCGCGCGGCTTTCGGCGGCCCAGGCGGCGCTCAAGCTGCGCTGAAACCTGGCGGCTGTCGCCCTGGCGCCACACCCCCGCAAGAGCCTTCTCGCGCGCTAAGCGTCTGAGATCGCGTGCGTTTTTCTCAAAAACCCAGGTTTTTCAGGTTAACGAAGGAATGATTCGTTAATCTTTTGTCAATCATCTAAGTTGCGCGCACGCTATAATTCAGTTTGCAATTGTAGGGTTCGTGCTTGGGCTGGGGGCATCTCAGGCACGCCGACAAGAAGAGCTGGCGACGATTTTGCAGGGCATGCTTACCCGCTGCTTAATCGCGTTAAGGCCCAATTAAGGAAGTGCGTGGATGATACTGCGTGGACTGGCTAGCCTGATCCGGACGATTCGGACGGAGTTGTTGGTGGAGCTCGATACGCATCCTCAGGCCCTGCGGCAGGGCGCGGCAGCGGCTATGGCCGCTGCGGCCGTTGCTGCGGCGATGCCGGCGATTTCGCATCGCGCCGCTGAACAGCGCGCCGACGCGGAATGGGCAGCCCGCGCCGAAGCGTTCCAGCACGCCTTCGCGACGCAGGACGCCGTGGCCGCGACGGACCCGGCTGCGCGCGTCACGCTGACGGCGCTGCCGACCGACAATGGATTTCGCGCGCGCGTCGAAGGCGCGCCGCTCGAGGGCAATTTCCAGGATCGCCATGCGATGACCATCGCGGTCGCCTTGCGCGACCAGGCGGCCCTTGTGGGCCTTGGCGCATTCCAGCCCGCTTCGCTGCGCTCCGCTGCGGACAATTCGCGCGAACAGCACTGCCTCGCCCAGGCGATTTATTACGAAGCGCGCGGCGAGTCCGAGATCGGGCAGATCGCGGTCGCCGAGGTCGTAGTTAACCGCGCCCGGTCGCGTCACTATCCCGACAAATTCTGCGACGTGGTGTTCGAAGGCTCCTGGCGGTCCACCGGCTGCCAGTTCACCTTCACCTGCGACGGCTCGCTGCGGAACAAGCCGCGCGGCATCGCCTGGCAGCAGGCCCGCTCGATCGCCACGCAAGTGATGATGGGCGTCAATCGTCCGATCACGCACGACGCGACGCACTATCACACCGATGAAGTGGCGCCCGTCTGGTCGGCGAGCCTCGTCGAAACGACGCGGATCGGGTCCCACATCTTCTATCGGTTCCCAAGCCGCCGGGAGCGCGCCGCCATGCGCAACGCCCCGCCGGCCGACGTCGCGACCGTCGACGCCGAAATCGTGGCGGCTGCTCCGCCGCAGCAGGTCAGCTCGCCGGTCGAACAGGCCGCGCTAGGCGTCGACCACGCGACCTGACGCAGCCGCGTCTTAATCCTTAGGTAAATCCGCAATCAATCGCCGGCGCAGGCCGTTTGGAAAGAACCGCGCGGCCGTGCGCAATTGCTTCGCCATGCGGCCGGCGGTGTAGAGCGTTTCCTCGCCATGCGCGGCCACCCACGCGGCTTCCGCAGCGACTTCGACAGGCTCTACCGGCGCTTGGGTCTTGTTGATCTGGTCGCGCAGGACCGTGTTGCGCCCGCCCGTCGGCATATCGAGTATCGGCGTCTCGATGAACGAGGGCATCAGGCACGTAACGCGGACGCCCAGGCGCGAGAACTCCACGTCGAGCGCCTCGCTCAATCCCCGCACCGCAAACTTCGTGGCAGAATAGACGGCGAGTTGGGGCGCGCCCACAAGCCCGGCCGCCGACGCCGTATTGACGATGCGCGCGCCCGGCGTTTGGCGCAGCAGGGGGAGCGCGGCGTAGACGCCGTTGATCACGCCTTTGAGGTTGACGTCGATCTGCCAGTCCGCGTCGTCATGGGCGACATCTTCGAACCAGCCGTGGCGACCGACGCCAGCGTTGTTGAAAAGCACGTTCAGGCGCCCGCGTGAGACGTCGGCGAACTGGCCGATCGCGTTGCCCCAGGCTTCGCGGCTGCGCACGTCGAGCACGCCCGACATGTGCCGTCCGGGCGCGAGCAGGGCCTGCGTGCCCTTGAGCCCTTCGGCGCTGATGTCGAACAGGCCGACGAACCAGCCGCGCTCGGAAAACAGCTTGGCGGTCGCCCGGCCGATGCCCGACCCGGCGCCTGTTATAAAAATCGTTTTGCGATCAGCTGGAAGCGTCATGGCGGCCTCGCGCGGGGCCGCACAATCACATGGCGTCGAGGCCAATGTCGAGAGCCGGCGCAGAGTGCGTCAGCGCGCCGACCGAAATCACGTCGACGCCGGTCTGGGCAATCGCGCGCACGGTCGCAAGCGAGACCCCGCCGGAGGCTTCGAGCACCGCTCGTCCCTTGGCGTGCGCGACCGCCTCTGCGAGGTCGGCGAGGCTGAAATTGTCCAGAAGAACAACGTCGGGCCCGCAGGCGAGCGCCGCCTCCAGCTGATCGAGCCCGTCGACCTCGACTTCAATCACCGCCATGTGCCCGGCGTGCGCGCGCGCCATCGCAAGCGCCGCTTCGATCCCGCCGGCGGCGGCGATGTGATTGTCCTTCACGAGCACCGCGTCACCGAGACCAAAGCGATGCGGCCAGCCGCCGCCCGCAGTCACTGCGGCCTTCTGCACCGCGCGCAGGCCCGGCAGAGTCTTGCGCGTCGCGGCGATCCGCGCGTCTGTGCCCTCGACGGCGTCGACAAAGGCGCGTGTGAGCGTGGCGATCCCGCTCAAATGGGTCAGAAAGTTGAGCGCGGTGCGCTCGGCGGCCAGCACCGACGCGGCCGGTCCCTCGACGGTCGCGAGCGCAGCGCCGGGCGCCAATGCGGCGCCGTCGGCGACGTGTGCGGTGAAGACGATCGCCGGGTCGACCAGAGCGCAGGCGAGCGCTGCGCAGTCCAGGCCTGCTGCAACGCCGGCGGAACGCGCGGCGAAGCGGCCGGAAAAGCGGGCGCTGGGCGAAAGCAGCCCGCCTGTCACGTCGCCGGCGAGGCCGAAGTCCTCGACGAGCGCAGCGCGCACGATCGGCTCGAGAATGATGCGGGGAAGGGCGGTCATGGGACGGAGAGCTCCAGCGCGCGCAGCGTGAGGAAGGTGCGTTTCGGAGTGTCTTCCGCATGCGGATGATCAGGCGCCCAATGCCCGCCGCGGCTCTCCAGCCGGCGCGCGGCGCCCTCGGTGACGAAGGCGGCGGCGAGGAGATCGTTGGCCGGACCGAAGCGGGCGATAAGGGCGCGCACGCCGTCCCGCGCGGCTTGTCGATCGGCGCCGTCGCGTTCAACGCCGCAATGCGTTTGCATCAACGCGCGCAGTTCGGCGCGCGCATCGGCGGAAATCTCCGGTGGCGCGTCGCCTGCGCCGGCGTCTGGAGCCAGGCCAGACTCCTCGCGCAGCCGTTCGGCGCAGCGCTTCGCGAAAACGACCGATTCCAAGAGCGAATTCGACGCCAGCCGATTGGCGCCATGAGCGCCGGTCGACGCGCATTCGCCGACGGCGCTGAGGCCTGCGACGGTTGTGCGGGCCCACAGATCAGTGACGATCCCGCCCATGTGGTAGTGCGCCGCCGGCGCGACCGGGATCGGCGCGACGCGTGGGTCGAGACCGGCGCCCATGCAGGCCGCGAAGACGGTCGGGAAATGATCCGGAAACGCGGCGCCTACGGCCGCGCGGCAATCGAGGAAGGCGCCGGCGCCGGCGCGGATCTGGCTGGCGATGGCGCGCGCCACGACGTCGCGCGCGGCGAGGTCGCCGCGTGGGTCGAAGGCCGCCATGAACGGGGCGCCCGTGCGGTCGACAAGGCGTGCGCCTTCGCCGCGCAGGGCTTCGGTGGCGAGTGGCGCCGGATCGCGGCCGATGTCGATTGCGGTGGGATGAAACTGCACGAATTCCGGATCGCCGATCAGCGCGCCGAGACGCGCGGCCATCGCCAGGCCGCCGCCGAGGGCGGTTGCGGGATTGGTCGTCACCCGCCAGAGCCCGCCGATCCCGCCGGTGGCGAGCACGACGTCGCGGGCGCGCAAACGCACAAGGCGCCCGTCGCCATCCCTGCAGATGATCCCGGCCGCTGCGCCGTCCGCGCCCCGCAACAGCGCAACGGCCCGCAGGCCTTCCACGACGTCGATGTGCGCGGCGCTGCGCACTGCCGCGGCGATCGCGTCCATGATCGCCTTGCCGGCGAGATCCCCCGCGACGCGCGCCACGCGCGGACGCGAGTGCGCGGCCTCCAGGCTCAGGCGCAGGGCGCCGTCGGGGCTCGCATCGAAGGGGACGCCGAGTTCGATGAGGTCGCGCACGCGCGCGGGGCCGTCGTCGGCGATGAGGCGGGCGACGACCGGATCGACGAGGCCGGCGCCGGCGGCGATCGTATCGGCGGCGTGCAGGGCCGGATCGTCGTCGGCGGCGAGCGCAGCCGCGAGCCCGCCCTGCGCCCAAGCGCTCGCCGAGCCGGCGCCCAGCGGCGTCGGCGCAACCACAAGCGCGCGTCGGGGCGCCATCTTGAGGGCGAGGAAAAGCCCGGCCAATCCGGCGCCGACGATCACCGCCGCATCTTCCGGAACCGGACGATCAAGGATTTCGGTCACGACGTCAGCGCGACCTTCCGGCTGAACACGACCGGCGCGGCATGGACGGAATTCATGACGCCGCGCATTTCGTCAGGCGCGACGATCGTCAAGGAGAAGTCATCTGCCTTATAAGACATCCCGTCCGACCAGGTCACCTTGCTGGTCATCGCAACGCCGGTCGTTCCGGTGCGGACGATCGTGCATGTCTGTTTCGCGCGCGCTAACCAGGACCGGCAGGTTTCGCGTGCGTCGAACGTGCAGGACAGACTCGCCGGCGGCTTGCCTGCGGCGATGGTCATTTCGCCCTCGAGCACGCACCCTGGCCCATAGGCGGCCGTCTTGAACGCCCAGCGCCCGACGAGCGGGTCCTGCGCGGGTTTGGCCGCCGCCGCTCCCGCCAGCGCGGCGGCGAGCGCCAGAACGAGGCGCACGCGCTTCACGAGATCGCCCCAACGCCGCGATAGAAGGTCACCGGCGCGATGTCGGCGGAGCGCAGTTCGCCGATCATCTTGCTGGAATCGACGATCGTCAGCGCCCAGTCGTCGGGTGCGTACGGCACGTCGGCCGGCGAGAGCTTTTCGATCTTCGCCGTCACCGTCAGTTTCGCGCCGTCCTTCACCGCCGTGCATGATTGGTCGGCGCGCACCTTGAATGAAGGGCAGGTTTCGGTTGCCACAAAGCTGCACAGATAGCGGTTCGCCGCTGCGCCTGCGCGGATCGACATTTCGCCGCGCATCTTGCAGCCGCCCTTGTAGGGCGCTGTTTCGAATGCCCACGCGCCCAGAACGGGATCGCGCGCAGCGGGCTTGGCCGCGGCGGGCGAGGCGGCGGCCAGTCCAGACAGGGCTACGGCAATCGCCAGAAATTCAGCGCGCATCATGTCCTCCGGTTCGGAGACGACGCCTAGATCAGCTCCACGGCGACTTCGCGGCGGCCGACCTCGAAATCCAGCGGGCGCTCGGTCTTCGGCAAAGCGAGCATACGGTCGATCGCCTGCTTGGCGCGCACGCGGACGTCCTCGGGGACCTCCACAACGTGGCGGTGCTCCACCAGGGCGTCGTAGATCGCTTCCAGCGAAATGCGCTTCATGTGCGGGCACAAATTGCACGGTTTGACGAAGTCCGTGCCAGGCGAGGTCGCGGCCACGTTGTCGCTCATCGAGCATTCGGTGAGCAGCACGACTTTGCCCGGCGCCTTGTCCTTCACGTAGGCCGCAAGCGCGGCGGTCGAGCCGGCGTAATCGGCCGCGGCGAGCACGTCCTGCGGGCATTCCGGATGGGCGAGCACAACGATTCCCGGGTGGGCGACGCGCAATTCGGCGACGTCCTCGGCGGTGAAGCGCTCATGGACTTCGCAGCGGCCCTTCCAGGCGATGATCTTCACCGACGTCATCGTCGCGACGTTTCGCGCGAGGTACTCGTCCGGGATCAGAATGACGCGATCGACGCCCCATTCCTTGGCCGCCCATTCAACGACCTGCACGGCGTTCGACGACGTGCAGGTGACGTCGCTCTCGGCCTTCACGTCGGCCGAGGTGTTGACGTAGGTGACGATCGGCACGCCGGGATAGCGCTGCCGGATCAGTCGCACATCAGCGCCCGTGATCGAGGCGGCGAGCGAGCAGCCGGCGCGCAGGTCCGGGATCAGCACGGTCTTTTCCGGCGCCAAGATCTTCGACGTCTCGGCCATGAAGTGCACGCCCGCCTGCACGATCATCGCCGCGTCGGTCTTGGCCGCCTCGCGCGCGAGCTGCAGGGAATCTCCGCGGAAATCGCCCACGCAATGGAAGATCTCGGCGGTCATGTAATTGTGCGCGAGGATTACGGCGTTCTTTTCGCGCTTCAGCCGGTTGATCGCTGCGATCAGCGGCGCATAGACCGGCCATTCGATCGCCGGCACGACGTGGCGCACGCGCTCATAGAGCGCGTCCGTCTCGGCTTTGACGGCGGCGTCATAGACGAGCCCGCGGCGGCCAGCGGCGTCGCGCGGGCCGTTCGGAGCCGGGGTTCGCGGCGCGCAGCCGTCGCCATGGATGAGGGGCGCTTCGATAATGCGAGCCATCGCGAACTCCTTATGCTCAAATGGAGCATATCTTGGTCGGCGATACAGAGCGGACCGGCCCCTCCGCATCGCCACTTATGCTACTTATGAGCATAAGGAGGCTTAATATAGACCTTGGCAGACGCCCGGCAAGGGAAATCGAATCGGGGCGCCCAAGGCTAAGGATGTTTTCATCAACCCCGGCGATCGCGGCCGACGGTCGGTCAACCGACGACCTTGTAGACCCCGCTCGCAGTCATCAGCCGGCGTCCGTCAGCGCCGGCGAGGTCGGCTTCGGCGAACACGAGGCTCTTGGTCGCCCGCACGATCCGCACCGTCGCCGCCTGCGGCTCGCCAGCCGCCGGGCGGGCGAGCAGGTCGGCGGTCACGGACACCAGCATCGTCTCCTTGCCCGCCGCCGCGCGGGTTTCCGCGGCGAGGGCGCGCGCGAGGGTGAGCGCCATGAGCGCGTCGACTTCGGAAGCGTCAGCGTTCACGGCGCGTCTCCGAACGCGGCCAGGGCCGCCGCGGCGATGCGTTCGCCCCATTCCTGCACGAAATGGCCGCCGCCCTCGATCTCGAGGGGCGCCGGCGCGCCGTGGATATGGGCGCGGAGATCGGCCATCACGCCGGGCCCGAGCACCGGATCGGCCATGCCGACGGCGGCGAATGTCGGTCCGCGCCAGCTGGTCGACCACCAATCGCGCGCGGCACGGCTCAACACCGCGAACGGATCGTCGGGGCTGGTCGGCACCAGTTGCGGGAAACGGCGCACGCCGGCTTTGAAGCGCACATCAGGGAAGGGCGCGTCATAGGCGGCGATTTCAGCCTCTCGCAGATGCGGCGTCCCTCGGGCGATCAAGGCGCCGACCGGCATGTCGGGATTTTTGGCCGCATAGGCGCGCCACGCGACGAACCCCGGCGACGGATCGACGCCGATCGCCAAGGTCGTGTTCATGACCAGAAGGCGCTCAATCCGGTCAGGGATGTCCATCGGCAGCGTCAGGCCGAGCAAGCCGCCCCAGTCCTGAATCACCAGCGTGACGCGCTGCAGGTCGAGGCGCTCGATGAAGCGCAGCAGGAAGCGGCGATGGAAGTCGGTCGTATAGACCGCGTCGTCCATCGGTTTGTCGGATCGTCCGAACCCGAACAGATCGGGCGCGACGACGCGCGCGCCGGACGCCAGGAACGGCGGGATCATCCGGCGATAGAGGTAGGACCAGGACGGCTCGCCGTGCAGGCAAAGAAAGGTATGGCGCGCGTCGCGCGGGCCCTCGTCGACGAACGCGGCGCGCAGGCCGACGAACCCGTCGAGGTCGTCGAGATAATGCGGCGCATAGGGCCAGTCGGGAAGATCGAGGAAGCGATCCTCGGGTGTGCGCAGGGCGGCGATGGTCATGCCGGCCTTTTAGCGGGTTTGCAGCCCCGCGAGGAAGAGGTCGGCGTGTGCGTCGAGGAGGGCGTCGGGATCAAAGGCGGCGGCGTCGCCGCCAAGGACGTCGCGCGCGATGGCCGCCGAAACCGCCGGCGCGATCAGCAGACGCGCGGCAAGAATCGGATCGATCGGGCGGAACGCGCCGGTCGCAACCCCGCGGGCGATGATTTCGGCGACGACCGCAAGCAACGGGTCGAGCACCGCGCGTGCGTAAATGGCGCCGATCTCCGGAGCCCGGCCGCCCTCGGCGACCAGGACCTTCAGGAACACCGGCGCGATCTCGTCGCGCAACGCCGCCTTGGCGCGCGCGATCACGGCCCGAAGCGCTTCGACCGGATCGCCGGCCGCGGCGGCGGAAATCGCATCGATCGCGGCAAGGCTCGGTTCGGCCGCGGCGCGTACGACGCCTTCAAGCACGGCCTGCTTGGAAGCGAAGTAGACGTACAGCGTGCCTTTGCCGATGCCGGCGGCGTCGGCGATGTCTTCGATGCGCGCGCCGTCATAGCCGCGCTCTGCGAACATGCGCAGGGCCGCAGAAAGGATCGCGACTTCGCGGGCGACGCGATGCGATTTGCGCGGACGGCTGGCAACGGACTCGGCGAACATCGGCCCCTCCCTGAGGTGCGCATGTCGAACGCGCGACCATCAGGTCGGGGGATATCGTCATCCGGCGCCGGTCGTGAGTCGCGCGTCGCCCATCCCGGGCGCGCGGCGGCTCAGGTTTGCGACCATTTCCCGCGCTGGACGCCGAGATTGATCCGCTCGAACGCGGCGTCGACGTCGGCCCATTCGCCGACGCTCGCGGTCTTGCCCGGCTCAAGGTCTTTGTAATGCGCGAAGAAGTGCTTGATCTGCTCGATCAGCAACGGCGGCAGGTCAGTGAAAGTTTTCACTTCCTTGTAGAACGGGTTGAGCTTGTCCAGCGGCACCGCGAGGACCTTTTCGTCGAAGCCTTTCTCGTCGCGCATCAGCAGCACGCCGACGGGCCGGCAGCGGATCACGACGCCCGGCGCGACGGGCGTCGGCGTCACGACGAGCACGTCCACCGGATCGCCGTCTTCGGCCAGCGTGTTCGGGACGAAGCCGTAATTTGCCGGATAAATCATCGAGGTGTGAAGGAACCGATCGACGAACAACGCCCCGGAGGCGGGGTCGAGTTCGTACTTCACCGGCATGCCGCCTTGCGGGATCTCGATGAAGGCGTTGATGTCGAACGGCGGGTTCTCGCCCGGTCGGATGCGCTTGACGTCCATACGATGTTCTCCTGTCGCCCCTGCATACGCGGGACCGCAGGGAAATTCACGCGGCGGCTTGTCCCACGTTCGCACCTGACTCCACCGCGGCCTCCGCGGCGCGCAGGATCGCCGACAGGAGCGGGCCGGGCTTCACGGGCTTGGGCACCACGTCGTTCATGCCCGCCGTGCGATACACCTCGACGTGCGCCGGCATCGCGTCTGCGGTCAAGGCGACGATCGGCGCTGACGCATTCGGCCCGCCGCTCGCGCGGATGCGGCGCGTCGCCTCGATCCCGTCCATCACGGGCATGTGGATGTCCATAAGGATGACGTCGAACGCGCGCGTGGCGGCCGCCTCCACGGCCTGGGCGCCGTTGGCGACGAATTCCGCCTGCGCGCCGATTTGCTCCAGCAGGGTCTGCAACACGAGGCGGTTCACCTCGTTGTCGTCGGCCGCGAGGATTCGAATGAGGTCCGTCTCGATGGCGGCGATATCTTCAACGGGGGAGGCGGGGGCTGCTGTGCGCGCGGGTTCGAACGGCGCTTCGAACCAGAATGTCGAGCCTTGGCCAGGCGCGCTCGCCACGCCGACATCGCCGCCCATGAGATTGGCGAGGTTGCGGCAGATCGAAAGCCCGAGCCCGGTGCCGCCGAACCGCCGCGTTATGCTGGCCTCGGCCTGCGTGAAGCGCTCGAACACGCGATTGAGCTGGTCGGTGGAGAGACCGCAGCCGGTATCTTCCACCTCGAACCGCAGGCTTGGCGCCCCCAGCGGGCCAGTGTTTGCGATCAGGCGCATCTCGATGTGCCCGGCATCGGTGAATTTGACCGCGTTCGACACGAGATTTTGCAGAATTTGCCGCACGCGCAAAGGATCGCCCGTGACGAGCGGGCCGACATCCGGGGCGATCGAAACGCGCATCTCGAGGCCCTTGGCGCGCGCCGACTCGCCGAACAGCGCGGCGACGGTGCGCACGCAACCCGCGGGGTCGAACGGCGCGCTCTCGAGCGCCATCGATCCGGCCTCGATCTTGGAGAGATCGAGCACGTCCTTGAGCAGCGTCAACAGGACATCGCCCGATTGATTGATCACCGCGACCATCTCGCGTTGGCGCGCAGACAGCGGCGTGGCTTCAAGCGCTGCGCCCATGCCGAGCATGCCGTTGAGCGGCGTGCGGATCTCGTGGCTCATCATAGCCAGGAATTCGGACTTGGCCCGATTGGCCGCCTCTGCCGCGAGGCTCGCCGCCTGCAGGCGCAATTCCTGCTGCTTGCGCTCGGTGACGTCGACCAGCAGGCCAAGCGCCACATTGGAATCGATACGCTCCATGGTCGCGCGGATCCAGCGGATCGCGCCCTCCGGGCGGCGGATGCGGAAGTCAAAATCGACGCGCTGATCGACGCCGTTGAAAAAGCGCTCGCGCACCTGGGCGGCGCTCACGCGATCTTCGGGGGCGATTGCGCCCCACGGGCCGTCGGAGAAGCGTCCAGCGGAGGGTGCAAAGCCGCAAATCGCCTCCGCTTCGGGCGAGAGCCATTGGCGGCCATTCTCCAGGTCGATGCCCCATACGCCCGCATTTGCGGTGGACAGCGCCACGGCCAGCTGACGCGCATTGTGTTCGGCGCGCGCGGCGGCGTCCGCGACTTCGCGGGTGCGCTCTTCGACCTTGCGCTCGAGTTGGCTGCGTTCCAGCTCAAGGTGCTCGGCGAGCATTTGGCGGTCGATCATCGCCGCGCGGAAAATCTCGACAGCGCGGCTGATCTCGCCGGCTTCGTTCTCATAGCCGCGGAACGGCACCCGCACACGCAGATCGCCCTCGCAGATGCTTCTCATCGCCGCCACAAGTCGCTTCTGCGGATCGACGATCGAACGGCCGATAGCGGCCATGACGGCGGCTGCGATCATCAGCACCAGGATTGCGGACAACAGCCCGACCGCGACGCGATTGTCGAGCTCGGCGTCGCGCCGCTCGAGGTCGGCGACCAGATTTTGCGAGGCGCGCGCCCAAACGCGGTCGACCGCCGCCAAGAGGTCGTCGCGGTCGCGCGAGAACAATTCAAAATCAGCCTGCGAAACGCGCTGGCCGTTCGCCAGATTGCGGGCCGAAGTCGAATACCGGGCGGCGTATTTCTCGATCTCTCCAAAGGCCCGAAGCAGATCGCGATCATTCGTCCGCGCGCCCGCGGCAGAGGTCAGCCGATTGAGCGCGATTTGAAGGTGGGCGGTCTCCGCCTCGATCGCGCCGCGCATGGCGGCGGCGCGCGGACGGGCGAGTTCGCGCATCAGTTCCGCGTCCGATTCCAACGCCTCCAAGGCGCGCAGGAGCACGATGTTCGTCGTTCCTGACGCGTGCAGCGCTGGATCGAGAAGGCGCTTGGTCTGCGATGCGGCCTGCGCCAGGCGGCTTTGGTTCATCGCCGTCGAGGTGAAGTTCGCGCACGCGTCGGGGGCCATGGCAGGGGCGTTCCCGGCGCAGGCCGTCAGATCCTGGGCGCCGGCGAGTACGCCGGTCCAGATCCGATTGGCTTCCGCAATCGCGGCGCGCTCGCGCCCGGCGAGGTCGCGTTTGGCTTCGACCTGGGTCCAATAGAGTCCTGCAAGCGTCGCCAGCGGCGCCGTCATCGTCGCCGCCAGAAGGAATAGGCGGTGAAAGACCGTCGCCTTCTGGTCGAAGCGATGGACGAGCGCCCGAGCGCGTTCGATTGGGGCGGCGAACTGGATCATGCGAGCCGAACGATAGTGCGAAACCGGTTAACAGCTCGCCTACCGGTCAGGTCGCGCTCACATTTTTTTGCGCAGAGGCGCTAGATTAGGAAACGCGGGCTCGCGCTTCTGCGCCTTGGCCTGGAAGGCCTCCATCATGTGCGACGGCGCAAACATTCCGGTCTGCCAGGTCGCGATATAGTCGAGCGCATCGCGGATCGAATGGTCGCGGGCGTAATTGATCATCACCTTGGAGCCGGCGACGGCGAGGGGGTTTTTCGCGGCGATTTCGCGCGCCGTTTCGAGAACGCCGGCGACGAGCGCCTCGTGCGTCGGATAGACCTCGTTAACCAGCCCGATCTCCTTCGCCTTCTCGGCCGAGAGCCGCCGACCGGTATAGGCGAGTTCGCGGACCCAGCCCTCCGGGATCAATTTGCACAGCCGCGGGAACGTGCCGACGTCGGCCGTCATGGCGATGTTGATCTCCTGAATGCAGAAAAAGGCGTCAGCGGCGGCGTAACGAATGTCGCACGCGGAGATGAAGTCGACCGCGCCGCCGATGCAGCCGCCTTGGATCGCGGCCAGGACGGGGATCCGCGCCTCGTCGAGGCATGTGAACGTGTTCTGCAAGTGGTGGATGTGGCGGCGGAGCGCCTCGTTGCGGACGTAAGGGTCGGCATCGCCGCTGAGGGCGCCGTCGCCGTCGGTGAAAACGGCGAGGTCCATGCCGGCGCAGAAATGCTTGCCAGTCGAGGAGATGACGATGACCCGGGCGCGGGCGTTGTCGTCGATGTCGCGAATGATTTCCGGAAGTTCGTTCCAGAAGGCCCGCACCATCGTGTTGAAGGCCGTGGGGCGGCTCAATTGGACGTGGGCGACATGCGCATCGATCGAGACGTCAAAGCACGTGCTGGACATGGGGCCTCCCTTTGCCGGTTGCGCCGTTTTGCTTCGCGCATCAGGCGAATAGCGCTATTGTCCCCATCCTAGTTGGATCGTGGGCCTGGGCGCTAGGTCCGCGGCCGGAGGGTTCGACATGCGACAGCGACGGACCGGCCTGGGACCGGGGCATTGGCGGGCAATTGCCGCCGCCGCGGCGCTTGCGACCGTCGCGGTCGGCGCTGACGCCGCCGATGCGCCCTCACGCCAGGTGGGCCAGACCGGATGGGTGTCGCGGGTGACCGGCATCCTCAGCGGACAGCCAGGCTTTGGCCCGTTGACCCAGCGCGAGGCCGACCAGGGCGTTCGCGACGCCCTGACGCTCGCCGCCGCCGCCGCCGCCGACAAGCTCGCCGCGCCCGGCGGCTTCCTCGATTCGCCCAAGGTCCGAATCCCGCTGCCCGGGGCCCTGTCTCGTGCGCAGGCGCGGCTGCGACCGTTTGGCTTGTCTGGCCCGTTGGACGAAATGGAAGTTGGCCTCAACCGCGCCGCCGAGGCGGCGATGCCGGAAGCCAAGCGCTTGGCCCTGGAGGTCGCCCGGTCGTTAACTTTTGGCGATGCTCTGGCGATCGTTCGCGGCGGCGATACGGCCGCGACGACCTTTCTGCGTCAGCGAACCGAGACGGCGCTCGCCCAGGCGCTGCGTCCGCGCCTTTCGGCAGCGCTCGATCAAGCTGGCGTATTCGCCGCCCTCGATCGTGTGAAGGATGGCGCCATGGTGCAGTCCTTGGCCGCCGACGCCCGGCGCGACGTCACCGACTTCGCGGTCCGCGAGGCGCTCGACGGCTTCTACGAGACCCTCGCCGACGAGGAACGGGCGATCCGGGCCGACCCCGCCCGCCGCACGACCGCGATTTTGCGTCGGGTTTTCGGTTACGGGTCAAGTTGATGTAAACTTGCGGCGAAGTAATGATGGGCCGCATGGACACCGCTGGACCTCTCCGCCGCGTCGTTTTCGATCTCCGCCAGGGGTCGATGGCGGGGATTTCGTTCGGCGACCAGGATCGGCCGGTTGACCTCCTGTTCCTGCACGCGACCGGATTCAACGCCCGCACCTACCGCTCCCTCCTCGCGCCGCTAGGTGAGCGTGTTCACGTGCTTGCGGTCGATCTGCGTGGCCACGGTCGCAGCGATCTGCCGACGAGCCGTTTCGGCTACGCCTCCTGGAACCGCCACCGCGACGACGTGATCGAGCTCATCGAAACCAAGATCAAGTCACCGGTGGCGCTCGCCGGCCATTCTATGGGCGCAACGACCTGTCTGCTGGTCGGCGGCAAGCGACCCGACATCGTGCGCGGCCTTTGCCTGATCGACCCCGTGATCCTCACGCCGACGACCTACGCCCTGATGCGCGCGCCGGGCGCGCCGGTTGTGGCGGAATGGACGTTTCCGATCGCCCGCGGCGCACGCAAGCGCCGCGCCGCCTTCGAGACCCGCGAGGCGATGGAGCGCGCCCTGGTCGGACGCGGCATTTTCCGCTCGTTCGGCGCCGAAACCCTCGCCGACTATATCGCCGACGGCGTGGTCGACCGGGACGAGGGCGTGACGCTCGCCTGCGCACCGGAATTCGAAGCGCGTACTTTCGCCGCACAGCGCAATGATCCCTGGAAGGCGCTCGCGCGCGCGCCGGCGCCGTTCTTCATCTTGCGCGCCGAGCGCGGCTCGACGTTGCCTGAGCGAACGGCGCGGCGGATTTCCGCGCTGCGCCCCGACGCCCGGATCGCCACGATGAAGGGCGCGACCCACGCGCTGCCGATGGAGCAGCCCGACCGCGTGCGCACCGTGCTCGCCTCGATGCTCGTGATGACCGGACAGGCCAAGTTCGCCGCGATCGATTGAGCGCCCGATCTAGTCCGCGAGACCTGGGATCGCCTTAGACAACAGGAACGCGCGCTGTTCGGCAGGCGGCGCCACGGCTTTGCGCGCATCGAGATCGAACGTCACCGCGATCACTTCGCCCGTCGCCCACGCATCGCCGCCTACGGGGTCAAGCAGCCAGTGCACGACCCGCTGGGTCTTCTCCTGCAGGTCGATCACGCCGGAACGCACGGCGATGAGATCGCCGGTCGTCGGCCAGCGCTTGTAGTCGAGCCGATACTCGAGCACCGCGCCGCCCAGCCGCTTGCCTTGCGCTTCGCCGGAATCCTTGCGCCAACGCGCAAATAGGTTTGGCGCGCCGTCGGAGATCTTGCCGACGAAATTCTCCGTACGCAGACGACCGAACGCGTCGACCAGGTCCGGCGTGACGAGGCTCAGCCCGATGGTCGGCGCGGCGAGTGCGTCGGCGCGCGCGATGCTCGCACTCGGGGCGGGCTTGTCGAGATCGATCGAGCGCGGTGCGCCATGCGGCGGCACAGTGCAGGCGAGTTCCACGGCCCGCGCGCGCGCGCGGCTCGACCAGGCGAACGTCTTGCCGGTGCGCGCATCGACGTGCGCGACCCGCATGAAAAACGTCGCTGCGGGACGACCGTCGGAATGGCGCAGTTCCTGATAGATTTCGGCGTCGCATTCGCTGATCGAAACGATGCCGCCGACCATCGAGAGCGGTTCGCCGGCGCGCGCCTCCGCGAGAAACCGGATGTGCTGAGAGCGCGGCGCGATCGTGCTCGCCGATTTCGGTCCGAAGGCGCCGGGCATGTCCAGCGCCGCGGCGACGGCGCCAAGTCCTTCGCTGCATTTTGCAACGTAATAGCGCACGTTCATGTGCCCCATTTCATCGCATTCCCAAGCGTTGGCGCACCCGCGCCAGGTCTCAAGTGGAAATTCGGCGGGCGGCTTTACGCGGCTGGGCGGCATGCGTCGCTAACTCCGGAAGCTTCGTTCAGTGGGCGGGCAATGTTGGGGGGAGGGCTGCAGGTGATCGGCCTGGGCCGCATCGGTAGGGCGGTTCACGTCCGCGCAGCCCGCTCCAGCGGCGGCCGGCGTCACGGCGAGATCGACAGAAAACTCCATGCCGACGTTGTCGCAAGCTTTGCCTGCACGCGCCAGCAGCGCACGTCGGCGGACGACGTCGCGGGATTTCGTTCCGGTAACGCTAATGAGAACTTTACAGGAACAAACGCCGCTGCTACCAAAAGAACAGAGAGCGAACAGGAGACGGCGATGTCGGAAGCGATTTTCAAAGGCGCAAGCGGGAAACTCTATCGGTTCCACGTTCTGCGCGCGAAAGCGCCGACGCTCGCGGAGCCGGCGGTCTATGCGTTCGCGCGGCCGGGCCCTGGACCGCGCGGCTGGACGCCGCTGTTCTTGTCGCGCACCGGCAATCTCGCGGATCGTCTCAACGGGCACGAGCGGTGGGAGGAGGCGCAACGTCTCGGCGCGACCCACATCCTAGCCCTGTTCGAGCCCGAGCGGGATTTGCGCGGCGCGGCCGAGGCCGACCTTCTGGAGGCGCTGCGCCCGGCGCTCAATGCGCCTTCGCTGGATACGGCGGAGAGCGGTGGACCCGAGCGGATCGTCACCTTCGTGCGGCCGCCGGTTCTGTTCGATCCGCCGATCCGGGTGGCGCGCGAAGCCTAAAGGCCGAGCTGGCGGGCGGCGAGATCGCGCATGATTTCCTCGGAGCCGCCGCCGATCGCGTTGACCCGCACTTCGCGATAGATGCGTTCGACGCGCGAGCCCTGGATGTAGGACGCGCCGCCGAGAATCTGGCTCGCCTCGCGAGCGCAGAATTCGAGCGTCTCCGTAGCTTGAACCTTGAGCAGCGACAGGTCCGCGACGGGCGTGTCCCCGCGCGAGACGCGCCAGGCGCAATGCTCAAGATACGCGGTGGTGGCGTTCACACGCTGGACCATGGCGGCGATCTTGTGTCGGATCACTTGGTGGTCGGCGAGACGCTTGCCGAACGTGCGCCGTTGTTGGGCCCAGGCTGCGGCCTCCTCGATGCACACGCGCGCCGACGCTGCCGCGCCGGACGCCATGCCCAGGCGCTCGCCATTGAAGTTCATCATGATGCCGATGAAGCCGGCGTTTTCGGCCCCGATCAGGCGGTCTTCCGGAACCTCGACGTCGTCGAAGTAAAGCGCGGCCGTGTCGGAGCTCCACCAGCCTTGTTTGTCGAGCTGCGTGCGGGTGACGCCTTTGGACTCAAGATCGATAAGCAGAAGCGAGACGCCGCCGGCGCCGGGGCCGCCTGTGCGCACCGCCGTGGTCGCATAGCGGGACGTCATCCCGCCGGTGATGAACATTTTGGAGCCGTTGACGACGTAGCGGTCGCCGCGCTTTTCCGCGCGCGTCGCGAGATTGGCGACGTCGGATCCGCCCGACGGCTCGGTGATCGCGAGGCTGATCTGGACCTCTCCACGCAGGACGGGCGGTGCGATTTGGCGTTTCAGGTCGTCGCTCCCGATCGCGAGAATCGGCGGCAATCCGATCCCATGGACCATCAACGCCGCCGATACGCCGCCCGCGCCGAGCCGTGCGAGTTCCTCGCTCGTTACGATGCCCATGAAGCGATCATAGCCCTCGCTCCAGCCGCCATACGTCTCTGGAAAGCCCGCGCCGATCAGGCCGAACTCGGCGGCCTTGAGGAACACGTCGCGCGGGACACGGCCGGCCTTCTCCCAGGCGTCGACATGCGAGGCGAGCTCGCGATCAACGAACGCGCGCATCGAGCGCCGCCACGCGTCATGTGCATCGCCCATGAAGGGCGACGGCGGGCGGAGAGAGTCGAAGTCGAGGCCGCCGCTCGGCCGGGCATGCGCGCTCATGGGGCGTCTCCTCGCAGGCGCGCATCAGGCGATGGCGCGCTCGTTTCATTGGGCGATCAGCGGTGCTGTCCGCCGACCTACACGGCCAGTGTAGTCGGCTCAGCGCGGGCGTCACCGGCGCCGCAGGGGCAAGCCCGTCGATCAATGTTCAGCATAGTATTCGCGGCAACGACCACGGTGGACACCTGCGTCGGCCTGTCACACGACTGAAGTCCATATTCAAATCAATCAGAAAGGCGCGCACATCGAAGGCCTCTTCAAGAGAAGAGGGGATTTGAACATGAGAACTGTTTTCAAAGCTTTCTGCGCCGCGGTCGCGATCGGATGTATCGCCGCGCCTGCGGCGAATGCCGCGACGCCATTCGGCGGCAAGCTCACCGTCAACCTCGGCGTCGCGGGTGTGCTCCCGGACGAAAGCGCCAAGATCAGCCCGATCGGCGGCACTGTCGACATTACCAACACCTATGTTCCGGCGACGACGCTCGACTATGCGCTGAGCGACAAGCTCTCGGTTGAGCTCCTTTGCTGCGTCACACCGCACAAAGTGAAGGCGGTCTCGACCTCGGTTGGAACCGTGAACCTTGGTAAAGTGACGCTGTTCCCGCCGACGCTGACGCTCAAATACCATTTCCTGCGTGACGCGCCGGTGAAGCCGTATGTCGGCGCCGGCGTCAACGTGACCGCGTTCTTCAACGAAAAACTGCCGTCGGGACCGGTGCGCAGCATCGACTACGAGACGACCGTCGGCCCGGCGCTGCAGCTTGGCGCGAACATTCCGATCTCGGACCGTCTGGTGTTCAACCTCGACGTCAAGAAAATCTGGATCGAACCCAATGTGAAGCTCGACACCGTGCTCGGTCCGGTCAAGGCGGACGTCAAGATCAATCCGATCGTGACCTTCATCGGGGTCGGCTACAAGT
Source organism: Caulobacterales bacterium (assembly GCA_049317545.1). Classification (GTDB taxonomy): domain Bacteria; phylum Pseudomonadota; class Alphaproteobacteria; order Caulobacterales; family Aquidulcibacteraceae; genus REEB506. Next base: position 26,250 of record JBMOIB010000012.1, read on the forward strand.
TCTGAAGACGCCGCACGGCGCGCAGCGGCGGCGCTCAGCCGCGGCCTTTGATCCAGGCGTCCACGGCCGTTGCGAGCACGTCGAGCGGCATGGCGCCTCCGGTCAACAGCAAAGCGTGAAAAGCCTTGATGTCAAAGCGCGCGCCCATTTCGGCGCGCGCTTTTTCACGCAGCTCCGTGATGCGCAAGGCGCCGAGCTCGTAGGCCGCGGCCTGGCCCGGCCAAACGCAATAGCGGTCGACTTCAGCGGCGATGAGGGTCGGCGAGTCCCCGATCGAGTCGGTCAGGTAGGCGATCGCTTGTTCGCGCGTCCATCGGAATGCGTGTAGGCCGGTGTCGACGACCAATCGCGCCGCGCGCCACAAACGCCAGCGCAGATAGCCGATGCGGCCATATGGGTCGCCGTCGTAGACGCCCATTTCATCGACCAATTGTTCGGCGTAGACGCCCCAGCCTTCGATGAAGCCGGGGCAGGACGTCAGGCGGCGCAGCAAGGGGAGATTTGGCGTCTCCTGCGTGGAGGCCATCTGCAAATGATGACCCGGCATGCCTTCGTGCGCGACCAAAGTGGTGACGTCGAAACGCGGCAGCGCCGCGACGTCGCGAATGTCGACGAGGACCACGCCCGGTTGCTTCAGGCTTGGGCGCGGCGGCTGGTAAAAGGCGGTCGGCTGCCCCAGCGGCGCGCTGTCGGGCACCGCCCGAAAGGCCAAGGCCGCGCGCGCGCGCGCCGCGAACCAGAGGTTCATCCGCGCTTCGATCCGGCCTTGCGCGGACTTCATGTCCGCGAGGACCTGCGCGCGACCTTCGTCCGCATCCGGATAACGGAAGCGCGGATCGGCGGCGAGCTGTGTAAGTCGCGGTCCGACTCTTTCCTGCATCAAGCCAAGTGCGCGCAGCGCCACGTCCATCTGCGCCTGTAATTCCTTGACGCGTTGCAGCCCGGTTTCGTGGACTTCGCGCGGCGTCATCGACGTCGTCGTCTCGTTGGCGAGGGCCGCTTCATAATAGGCTTGGCCGTCGGGACGTCGCCAAAGGCCTGGTTCCGCCGGCGCCCGCGCCCGCATCTCCTGGACCGCGGCGGCGGCGCGTCGGTAGGCGGGCGCGATTTTCTCGGCGAACAGCTTCACCGCATCGCTGATGAGTTCGACCGCATGCGCCTGGCCCGCAGCGGTCTTGCCGGGTTCGATCGGTCCAACGAGCGCCTCTAAACGACGACGCAGCGACGCGACGTAGGGGCTCTGATCGGGGGGCAGGGCGCCAATGGCGCCGATCGCGAGGATGGCCCTGTCGAGACACGGTCCCGGCGGCGTGATGCCCGCAGCTGCGTCGGCGCGGGCCCGATCGGTTTCGGCGTCGATGGCCTCCGCAGCCTCACCCAGGCGGGCGACATAGGCGTCGGCGTCGCCGATGCGCGCAATCGCATGCTGCACGTCGAAGAAGTCCGGAAGCGTCAGCGCGGCGCAGTCGAGATGATTGATCACATAGGGTGTGAAGCCGCCCAGATGGGAGAACCGGCCGAATGTGAAGGCCGCGCCGGCGCGCAAGCGTTCAAGATTGACCGAAACGACGTCGTAAGTGACGCGTTCGGTCGCGTTCAACCCGGCGCGGTCGATGCCCTTGATCTGAACCAGGCGACGCAGGATGGCGTCACGCCGAAGCGCAACCGCCGTCGCAGAGCGGTCGTCGAGGCGTTCGGCGCTGCGCGCGTCGCCCGCGCCGATCCGCGTGGCGAGTTCAGGTGAATCGGCGAGCAGGTCGCGGCCGAAATCGTCGATCAGGCCGGTGAAGGCGCTCGGCGGCGCGGTGCGTGGTTGCGAGCAGCCAGGCAGCGCCGCGGCGCCGGCGCAGAGGCCGGCGCGCAGTGCGTCACGTCGCCGGATCGATCGGTTCGTCATCGGTCCCCGCTTTGCGCGGCGGCCCGTCAGGCGAGCACGCAGCGCCCGTTCTTGATCACAGTGACGTTGCGCTCCGCCACACTCGCCTCGAAGGAGACGACATTGCCGTCTTTCCACATCCGCGTGACGATCGTTTCGCCGGGAAAGACGGGCGAGGAGAATCGCACGTCGAAGTTCTTGATACGGGATGGATCGTAGTCCGCGTAGGTCTGCAGCACAGCCCGGCATGTGACGCCGTAGGAGCAGAGACCGTGCAGGATGGGCCGGGGAAAGCCGGCCATGCGGGCGACGTTGGGATCGCTGTGCAGCGGATTGCGATCGCCGGAGAGCCGATAGATCAGCGCCTGGTCGGGCCGCGTGGCGATGGCGAGTTCGGAATCGTGCGGGCGGGTCGGCGTCGGATGCGGTTCGGGCGCGCCCTCGGACGGGCCGCCGAAGCCGCCGTCGCCGCGGGCGAACGTCGACGAGACAAGGGTGGCGAGCTTGTCGCCTGAAACCGCATCGGAAATCACAGTCTCGGAATAGATGACGGCGCCTTTGTCTTTACCCTTGTCGTAAGCGCCAAGGACGCGAACCGCAGCCTTGATCGAGCCTTCGCTTGGCAAAGGCTTGTGCATTTCGAGCTTTTGCTCGCCGTGGACCACCATGAGGTAATTGATGCCCATGCGTCCGGTCATGGCCCCGGCGCCCCAGGCGATCACGGTAGTCATGGTTGGCAGCGCCTTGAGGCCGTTTTCATAGACGAACGGCAGCTCTTTTTCGTTCATCGGGTCGGCGCCCATGCCGACGCCGAGGGCGTAGAGCATGGTCTCGCGATCGGTGTAGCGGGCCGTGAAATCGTCCGACGAAAGCGAAAGAATCTCAGGATATTGGATGGGCATCGACGTCCTCCCGACTTTTCCCCTATTGGACATTGCCGCGCGCCGCGGCGCAAGGCGGCCAAGCCCTGTTGCCGTGCGCGCTCTTTCGTGGTTAGAGCGCGCCGAATTGAGCGGCGACGATGCGTCGTCGACAGGGGCGTCCAGGAGTAGTCAATGAGCGCTGGTTCTGAAGAGCCGCAACTGAGCGGCAGCGTGATGTTCTACCACCAGCCCGAGCCGCTTTCGCTTGAGCGCCATGCGCGCCTTGGCGTCAAGCGCGTCGACGCGCCGTTCCTATTCCTGCTGCAGTCGCATGTCGTGCCGATCACGGTCAACGAGTTCGGCGTCGCGGCGGCCAGCTATCCGGTGATCTTCGCCGGCCCGGAAAAGACCCCGCTCGCCGTCATGGGCGCCCGCGCCGGCGACAATGTGTTCGTCGGCCTGAATGGCGAAGTCGATCCGGAGGCCTATCTCCCCGCGTTCGCGCGCCGCTATCCGTTCGTGTTCGCCGCCGACCCGGGCTCCGACCGGCTCCTGGTGTGCATCGACCGCGCCGCGCCGATGATCGGCGAACAGCCGGACGTGCCGTTCTTCGAAGGCGAACAGCCGTCCCGCTACACGCAGGACGCCATTGAGTTCTGCACCGAGTTCGAGCGTCACCGCCGCAACACGGAAGAGTTCACGAAAATCCTCTCCGAGCTCGACCTGTTCGAAGAAAAGACCGTGACGCTCACCGGCCGCAACCCGGACGGTTCAGATGCGCCGCCGCAAAAGGTCGCCGACTACTACGCCATCTCGGAAGAGAAGCTGAACGCGCTGTCGGCCGACGCCTTCCTGCGTCTGCGCGACCAGGGCGTCCTCGGCCCGACCTACGCGCACCTCGTGTCTCTGCTGCTGTGGCCGAAGATCATCCAGCGCGCCCTGATGCGTGCGGAATCGATGGCGCAAGCCGACATGCGCGCGTCGACCCCGCTCGCTTAAGAGCAGCGCACCTAGAAAGTTCAATGAGAGCCCGTCGCGCCGAATGGTGCGGCGGGTTTCTTTTTGTTGGCAGGAGCCGTTGGCCCAACGTCAGCGGCGCGCCATCACGGTGCGCGTGATGAGCGCCATGACCATCTCGCCGCTCTGGTCGAGCACTTCGTGGCTGGCGAGCAAGAGGCCGCGATCCTCCGACACCATCTGCTTCGACACGAAGGTCAGGCGCACGCTGAGCACGTCGCCGGCATGGGCTGTCTTGTACCAGCGCAGCGCGTCCTGGCCGAGGCGGGCGAGAACCGGCCAGTCCTTGGTTTCCTCCCAAAGCATCCGCGACCACAGTGCAAAGACGTGCGCCTGGGCCGCCGGCGGCGCCTCAGCGTCCGGCGTCGCAGCGCCGAGCGGCAAATGCGGCGCGAACCGATCGTGGAAAAGGCGGATGTCCTCGCCAGTGACGTGGGCGGCCCCGAATACGTGCACGTAGCCGAGGGGAATGTCGTCAAACAGCCAGGATTGCCCGCGCGGGGCGGCGCGCTTCAAGCTCATCCGGCCCCCTCCGGCGGCGGGGAAACCTCGATCAGCAGCTTGCCGTCATGGTCGCCGGTGAACAGGCGCTTGACGGCCAGCGGCGCGTTTTCAAGGCCCTTTTCGACATGGACCTTGTACTTGATGCGTCCCGACGCGACCCAGGGGATGAGGTCGCTCATGGCTTCGGCCGCGCGATCCAGATAGTCGATCACGATAAAGCCCTGCACCTTGATGCGGTGCATCAGGATGCTGGTGAAGTGCGCCGGCCCCGGGACGTTGCCGTCGGCATTGTAGGTCGAGATCATGCCGCACAGCGCCATGCGCGAGAAGTTGTTCATTCGGGCCATGACGGCATCCATGATCGCGCCGCCGACGTTTTCGAAGTTCACATCGATTCCATTCGGGCAGAGCCGGTCGAGCGCCGCGCCGACGTCTTCGGTCTTGTAATTGATCGCGCCGTCGAACCCGAGGTCGTCGACGATCCAGCGGGCCTTGGCGTCCGAGCCGACGATGCCGATGACGCGCGCGCCTTTGATCTTGGCGATCTGGCCGACGATCGAGCCGACTGCGCCGGCGGCGGCGGAGACGACGACCGTCTCGCCCGGCTTCGGCTGGCCGATGTCGAGGAGGCCGAAATAGGCCGTGATCCCTGTGGCGCCGAGCGCCGACATGAAAGCCGTCAACGGCAGGCCCGGCAATTGCGGCACGACGCGCGCGACGCCCGGCGCGCAGATCTCATAATCCTGCCAGCCGCCCAGTCCCGGCAGAACCGCCGCGCCAACGGGGATCGCCGGGTCGCGGCTCTCTTCGACGATGCCGAGCGTGCCGCCGCGCATCACCGCGCCGAGTTCGACCGGCGGCAGGTACTGGTCCATGTCGCTCATCCAGATCCGGTTGGTCGGATCGAGCGAGAGGTAGACGTTGCGCACCAGCACTTCGCCCTCGGCGAGCGCGCGCACCGGCTGCTGCTCGAGCCGCAAATCGTCTGGGCCGATATCGCCGGTCGGGCGGCGGGCAAGCCGCCATTGGCGGTTCATTCGCGTCATGCTTGGTGCTCCTCGGGAGGATAAGGTGCACTTGGCCGGCGATGAGGGGAAGGGGGCGCCGTCGGCCCGCATCACGACGGTCAGGTCTCAGTTTGCGGCGTCACAACGCGAGGACATCGGGAACGGCGGCTCTTGCGCTTCTCCGCCGGTCGCAATATTGCGCCGGGCAGGCCGGGTTTGGCCCAAAGCGGTCTTCCAGCTTGACTGCGATTTTGGTTGGTGGATCGTCGCGCAAGTATCTTCGAACACGACGATTTCCGTCCGCCCCGTGTGGCAGACAGAAACCAAGACCGCAGCCGGGCGCGCGCCTTCATTAGCGCCCAGCGACGCGACAGCCGTATGGCCCGTGCGCTCGATCCATCGAGATAGGCATACCCGGAGTATCTGACCGCTGCTGGTGACGCGGAAGTCGAATTTCGGTCTTCGCCGTACCTCCGCGGCGATGCCCATTGGGCGACCTCTGGTCTGGCGGCGGTGAGGCAGCCGAACGACTGGACTGAGGTGACCCTGCCATCTGCCGATCGCAGCCAACCTGGTCAATTGCAGACATCCGATCTCAGTCTGACTGAATGAACTCTGAGCGGCCATTTGTCAGTTGGTAGAACCCGTCCTGTGGCGCCGGGAGCTGTAGCATGTCTTGCTTTGGTAGTTGCTCGTACGAACCGCGAATTAGCCTGCTCGTTAGTCCATGTGTCACCACGATAGCCGGAGCGCGGGCCTCCCGCAGCCAAGCCGTCACGCGGGCGTACGCATCTTCGAACGTTTCTCCATCGGGAGAGCGAAAATACCAATCGTGAGGTCGGCTCCCCTTCAGTGCATCTGGGAACTCCGAGTCGATTTCATACATCGACATTCCGTCCCAACACCCCAGCGAAACTTCTGCAATGCGCTGTTCAATCTGGATGTCCAATTTCACATACTCGGAAATGAGTGAGGCGGTCTCCCGTGCTCGGCCAAGCGGACTGACGTACGCGCGAACTGGCGCCGCCGAGTTAAGCATCACGGCAAGCCTTCTGCCCGCCGATTGCGCCTGCTCGCGACCACGAGATGTCAACGGCGAATCTTTGGCCCCCTGGAAGCGACCTGTGCTGTTCCATCCGGTTTCTCCGTGACGAACCAAAAGCAAGGCGGGCCCACTTCCTGAAAGGATCATGCGCTCTGTCTCCGATCATCTCTTTAGCCGCCGTCAAGCGCTGCGTGTTTCGGGCTCGCCGCTGTTTAGGTTCAATGTCGCCTTTCGGCGAAAACCTTCCCGTCGCATCCGCGCCAACGACCATCGGCTTTAGGTCTGTTTCCAGCCTTGCGCGCACGACCGCTATTTCCAACTGAAACGTCCCGTCCCCGCCGCCGATCTGTCGCCGACCCGCGGGCCGTGTTAGCATTTTTTTGAAAACGGGAGGGTCCGATGCGCGCAGGACGAGGTTTGGGTACGTTCGTGCGAGGCTTCGTCGCCGCGCTGAGCCTCGGCGCGCTGGCCGTGAGCCCCGCCACGGCGGCCGGCGGCGGCGGGGGCGGGTCGATGGGGCCGTCTGCGCCGATGGGCGCGCAGGTCGATCCCGCCAAATCCTATCGCGAGGGGGTCGCGGCGCTTGAGGCGAACGATTACCGCAAGGCGGCGTCGCGCTTCCGCGATGTCTTGGGCGTCGCGCCAGCCGATCCGACCGTGAATTATCTCCTGGCGCTGGCGCTGATCGGCGGCGGCGACGAAAAGGGCGCGCGCAAGCCGCTGGAAAAGTCCGTCAAGGGCCCCGACGGCCCGGCCGACGCGTTCCGGCAATTGGGCCTGATCTATCTCGCCGCCGGCGAGGCCGACAAAGCCAAGGCCGCGCTCGCGTCGCTCGAACAGCGCCTCAGCGCCTGCGATGCGACGTGCGACGCCAAAAAGCGCGCCGCGCTCGAAGCCGCCCGCAATGGTTTGGCGCAAGCGCTCTCCGGCGCCCCGGCAGCCGCGCCGTCGAATTGGACGCCGCCTGGCGATGCGGAAGGTCGGCAATCGTACGCTGCGGCCGTCGGGTTGATCCAAGGCGGACATTGGCCCGAGGCGCTTGGCGCGCTCGAGCGCGCGCAAACCGCCGTTGGGCCGCATCCGGACGTATTGAATTACCTCGGGTTCGTCAGCCGCAAGCTCGGCCGGTTCGACGACGCGGAGCGCTATTACGCCGCCGCTTTGCGGATCGATCCCGACCACCTCGGCGCCACCGAATATCTCGGCGAGCTATATCTGCAGCTTGGCCGCAAAGTCGAAGCGCGCGCGCAACTGGCCAAGCTCGATCGGCTGTGCCCGTTCGGCTGCGTGCAGCGCGAGGAGCTCGCCCGCTGGATCGTCGCCTCCAACTGATCGGCGCGCTCGTCGCGGCCGCAAGCCTGATCGCTGCAGCGCCGCCGCCGATGGCGCCGCTGATCCTGCAAGAGCAGGTCTGGCTGGCGCCGGGCGCTGATCCCGCGCGGTCGCTGACGCATGCGCCCGTCGAATGCCTCGCGGCGTCGACGCCGCAGATCGAGGCGGGACGCGCCTTGTTCCGGGCGCCGACGATCTTGGGCGGGCCGGCGGCGCGGGCGGGTCTGTCGTGCGCGGCTTGTCATGCGCAAGGACGGGTCAACAACCGTTTCTTCTTGCCGGAACTGACCGACCGCGCCGGCGCGGCTGACGTCACGTCCGAATGGGCGAGCGCAGTGCGCGGCGACGGCGTGATGAACCCGATCCCCATCCCCGATCTTGCAGGCGCCGGGTCGCGATCGGCGTACGGAGCGACGCGCGAACCTGACCTCGCGCGCTTCATCCGCGGCGTTGTCGTCGACGAGTTTCAGGGGCGCGACGATCCCGCCCGGCTCGCCGCGTTGACCGCCTATGTGGCTGCGTTGCGCGCGCCGTGCCCGGCGGACGAGCGCGCGATCGCGGTCAAGGATGCGCTGGACGACGTCCGTCGCGCCGTTGCGGCGGCCGCGGCGGTCGAGGATCCCGCGCTCGCCGGATCGACGCTGCTCGCCGCCCAGCATTTGATTGGGCTCATCGTCGAGCGATTGCCGGCAGCCGAATTCCCGCGCGAGCGCAGCGCGCTCGCCGCATTGGCCGGCGATCTCGGGGCATTGCGCGCGCTCGACGGTCGCGCGGCGACAATCGCGTCGGAAGCGCCAGGATGGCGCGCACGTTTCGATGCTGTCGCTTCGCGGGTCGAGCGGCGCGCGGGGGCGACGTACTTTGACGCTCGCCGCCTGCGCCATTCGTTCGAGAGCCAACGCAACGGGCTTGCCGGCCGATAGGCGCTCTGAGACGGTGCGCGTCATGACCGTCGCGCTCTTCACCCATCCCGCCATGCTTTCTCATGGCGTCCCGCCGGGACACCCGGAGCGGCCCGAGCGCCTTGCGGCGGTTCTGGCCGCGCTGGACGACCTAACGCTCGACCGGCGCGAGGCCCCGCTGGCGGCGCGCGCGCACATCGCGCGTGTGCACCCTGAGGTCTACCTGGACGCGCTCGAAGCGGCTTTCCCCGGGACGGGCGAGGGGCTAACGGCGGTCGACGCAGACACCTTCCTCACCGAAGGCACGCGCGAAGCCGCGTTTCGCGCTGCGGGCGCGGTCGTCGCGGCGGTCGACCATGTGCGCGGCGGCGGCGCCGAAACGGCCTTTTGCGCCGTGCGCCCGCCCGGCCACCACGCCGAGCCGGCGCAATCGATGGGCTTTTGCATCTTCAACAACATCGCGATCGGCGCGCTGCATGCCCTCGAGGCGCATGGCCTGGCGCGCGTGGCGGTGGTGGATTTCGACGTCCACCACGGCAATGGCACGCAGGCGGTGGCGATGAAGGAGCCGCGGCTGTTCTTCGCCTCGACCCACCAAAGTCCGCTCTATCCCGGCACCGGACAGGCCGAGGATCGCGGGCCGGCGGACAATGTGGTCAACGCGCCGCTGCCGCCAGGGGCCGACGGCGTCGTCTGGCGGCGGGCGATGGAGCGCATTGTCCTCCCGGCGCTCGACGCCTTCGCGCCGGACATGATTTTCGTTTCGGCCGGGTTTGACGCTCACCGGGCCGACCCGCTGGCCAACATGGCCCTCGACGAGACCGACTACGCCTGGGCGGCCCAAGCGCTGCGCGCCATCGCCGCGCAACGGTGCAGAGGACATGTTGTCTCAGCCTTGGAGGGCGGCTACGACTTGACCGCTCTTGGGAAATCGTCCGCGGCCTTCGTGCGCGCGCTGGGCGCATCCTAGAGGGCGCGGCCTGCCTGGGCGGCGGGTCGTAGGGGCGGCATCCCGGGCGCTGGGCGGATTGCGCGGGATTGGGCGAAGGGGCGACGGCGTTCCATGGAGCGCGAAGTCACACGATCCCACACGGGCGCGATTCACATCGTTCGCCATGGCCGGCCTGCGCTTGATCGGACGGTCAAGCTCGATTGGCGCGCCTTCCGCGAGTGGTGGAAGGCCTATGACGAGGGCGGCTTGGCGACCGATCAGGCGCCGCCGCAGGCCCTTCGCGACGCCGCCGACCGGTCTGACGTGCTCTATTCCAGCACGCTGAGACGCTCGATCGAGACCGCTGCGGCCGTGGCCGGCGCGCGTCCGGTCATCCAAGACCCGGTCTTCGTCGAGGCGCCGTTGCCGCCGCCGCGGATCCCAGGCAAGCGCTCGCCGGATGCTTGGGGCGTGTGGTCGCGGGCCGCGTGGTGGATGGGCGACAGCAAGGAAATGGAAAGTCGTGAAGCTGCCGAACTGCGTGCGGAAGCCGCGGTCGCCACGCTGACGGCGCGCGCTCTGCGCGGCGAGACTGTGATGCTGCTCGCGCACGGCTGGTTCAATCGCATGATGCGCCCGGTCCTGCGCGCGCAAGGCTGGCGTTGCGTCAGGGACGGCGGTGACGGCTACTGGTCGTTCCGGACGTATGAAAAGAGATCTTGATGGCCGCTATCGGCGTTTGACGGCCGCCCGGCGCGATCGTTACGGTCCCGCCCCACAACTAGAGAGGGAGCAATCGCCTATGTTCAGACCCCTGGTTCTCGCTCTTGCGCTGGTCGCCGCGGGCGCAGGCGCGGCCGCCGCCCAGACGCCTTGGACCGACCCCGGATCGACGTTTTCGATGACCTTGCCGAAGGGCTGGGGAAAGCCGGACAAAATGTCGAGCTCAAGCCCGACCGTGTCGGAATACGCGGCCGGCAACGCCAACGAAGAATGCATCGTCTACCGCTTCGATCGCCCAGAAACGGCGGTCGCGACCCCGATGCAGCTCAAAAACGCCTGGGCTGCACCGCTTGGGGCTACGAAATGGGCCGAACTGACGGCCAAGATGCTGTGGTCGGACGGCGCGCCGAAAGTGACTGAAGACAAGGTCGAAACCGTCGGCGCATGGCCAGTCCAGACGGCCGTGGTCAGCGGCAAAAACGGCCCGGTCGTCGCGGCCCTTCACGCCCGTCCCGGATCGGAAATCTGGGTCTTCTGTCAGAGCTATGACGGAAAGGACCGCGCTGCGGCCTTCCGCGCCACGGCCAATTCGGTGACCACGACCAAGGATGCGGAATTTGCCGCCGCCGAAGCGGCCGAGGCCGCCAAGGCCGCCGAGGCGAAGGCCGCTGCGGACGCTGCGGCCGCCGCCCCAGCTGCCGAGAAGGACAAGAAGAAGCGCAAGTGATCGAAGTGGGCGGCGCTTGCGCGCCGCCCGCCGCCGTCGCAAGCAGGTCCCAGCGGAGGCTTCCATGAGTCGCGAGCAGGACGGCGCGAAGGATATTTCGGGCTTGAGTTTCGAGCAGGCGCTCGGAGAACTCGAGCGGATCGTTGCGGCCCTTGAACGTGGCGATGTGGCGCTCGACGATTCGATCCGCCTCTATGAGCGCGGAGCCGCCCTCAAGGCGCATTGCGAATCCAAGCTCAAGGACGCCCAACTCAAGGTTGAGCAAATCGTGCTCGGCCCGGACGGTCCGCGCGCGGAGCCTGCCAAGATCGGCGGATAAGCGACCGGTCGATCAGCCCAGAATAGAGATCGCCGCCGAAGCCAAGCGTCCGCTCACCTCGGGCGACATAGCGGTAAGCACTGCACCCGCAGCCGACCCCAAAAGGGCCAGTGCGCCGGCCGTGAGCGCTATGCGCAGCAGCAGGGCGGCCGGTTCGGAAAGGCCGCGGTGGGCCAGACTGGGGCGGAGCCGCAGAGGCTGATCATAAACGTTGGCGCGTGAGAGCGAGGGGGGCGGTCCAGCGATCCGATGCACTAGGCTATCGGTCAATTCGGTCGCGAGCAGCGGGTCGGCGCGAGCAAATCGAATGGGCGATCGCGCCTCGGGGATGCGCACGGTCGCTTCCCGGCGGCGACGATAATAGGTACTGGCGGAGATGCCGGCCGCGCGGCAGGCTGACGCGATGGAACGGCCGTCAGCCCGAAGGGCTTCCACGAGAGTGATAGGATCCGTAATCATCATGCACCGCCCGCAATTAACGGAACCTTTACTATACTCGAACTTTGGGGAATCGCGAATCGCATTGCCCGCCCTGCGGTTGAGCGGCCGGGGCCGATTGGCTGGAACGCGATTGCAGGAGCGTCTAGCCATCGGCGGCGCGGGGCGGGACGTATGACCAAGGCGCGATCGATCGGCGAACGCCTCATCGAGGAAGCCCGCGCGTTCGTTCGCGCTGGCATGGTCTTTTTGCCGATATGGATCGTTTTCAATACGGTCGGCTGGGCGCAGTATTCGATCCCGTCCGAAAGCATGGCGCCGACCCTGGAGGTCGGCGACAGGGTTCTCGTTTCGAAATGGGCATACGGATACAGTCGGTTTTCCGCGCCAATCGTCTGGCGCTTTCTACCGCCCGGCGACGGGCGCGTGCTCTCTTCATCGCCGCGCCGCGGCGACGTCGTGGTCTTCGCCCATCCGCGCGACGGACGCACGATGATCAAGCGGCTGGTCGGGTTGCCGGGCGACGTCGTCGAAATGCGCGCCGGCCGTTTGGTCGTGAATGGCGATCTCGCAAGCTATGCGCGCGTGCGGGAAGTCGTGCGACTTCCGCCGGGCGAGAAGAGTCTGTTCCGAGCCTACAACGCCGAAGAGCAGGCCGAGCGCGTCGACGGGCGCGAGCACCTTACCCTCGACATCGACCCCGCTGGAATTGGCGATCGGTGGGGGCCGATGGCGGTGCCCGAAGGCCATTTCCTGTTCATGGGCGACAACCGCGACAATTCGGACGATGGCCGTTTCGCCGACATGGGTTTTGTCTCTTCCGAACGGCTCATCGGCCGGGCGGAGACCGTCATTTTCGCGCCGCGAGGCTGTGCACCGTCGCCTGAAGTCAGCTGCTTCCGGTCGCGGTTCCTGAAACCCCTGGCTCGCGATGTCGAGCCCGTCGGAGCGGCGTCATGAACGACCGGATCACTTCAAAGTTCGGCTCCCGCTCAAGCGCGCGCGATGTCGCCAACGGCCATGACCTGAAGGGAAAACGCGTCATCGTGACCGGCGCGGCCAGTGGGATCGGCGTGGAAACGGCGCTCGCCTTGGCCGAGGCCGGCGCGGATGTCGTGATGGCGGTTCGCGATGTCGGCAAGGGCGCGGCGATCGCGGACGCCGCCAATGCGCGGATCGGCGGCCCGCGCTTAAGTGTGCGCCGTCTGGATCTGGCCGATTTCCGCTCGATCGCCGAGTTTGCGGCCGGCGAGCTCGAAACCGGCGAACCGCTGAATGTCTTAATCAACAACGCCGGCGTGATGGCCTCGCCGCTGACACGCGTCGGGCCAGGATTCGAAGAACAATTCGGCGTCAATCATCTCGGCCATTTCTTGTTGACGCTGATGGTGCTGCCGGCCCTGGAGGCCGGCGCCAATGAAACGCACCGGCCCTCGCGCGTCGTGTCCTTGAGTTCGATCGGACACCGGCGCAGCGACATCGTGTTCGAAGACCTGCAATTCGAGCGGCGTCCCTACGACAAATGGGAAGCGTACGGTCAGGCGAAGACAGCGAACGCCTTGTTTGCAGTGGGCTTGTCGCGCAAGGCGGCGTCGCGCGGCGTGGTCGCCAACGCCGTCATGCCCGGCGGGATCATGACGGCCCTGCAGCGCCATCTGC
>JBMOIB010000013.1:0-36162 GCA_049317545.1 Caulobacterales bacterium
AGGACCTGGAACGAGGTCCCGGGTCGAGCTCACGCTCGGCCGGGATGACGAGATGAAACCGCCCCCGCACATCCCCTTTCCCGGATGCGCGGAACGCGCAGTCCGGGACCCATGAACTCGGTGTCGGCCGTAGAGGGTAAAGGCATGGGCCCCGGACTTGGCCTGCGGCCAATCCGGGGGTGGGTGAAGGCGACTCAACCCCGCTCTAGCTCACGCGCCGCCCGGCCCTCAGGCCGCTTCGGCGACGGCGAGGCCCGTGTAGCGCTTAAGATGGTGATCGACGCCGCCGAACTGGGAATCGATCATCGTCACGCGCTTGAAGTAATGGCCGACCTTCATTTCTTCGGTGACGCCCATGCCGCCGTGGATTTGCACGGCGTTCTGGCCGACGAACCGGCCGGACTTGCCGATCTGGACCTTGGCGGCCGAGCAGGCCTTGGCGCGCTCTTCCGCCGAGCCGTCGAGCTTCAGCGTGGCCATGTAGGTCATCGAGACCGATTGTTCGGCCTCCATGAACATGTCGACCATGCGGTGCTGCAGGACCTGGAAGGTGCCGATCGGCGCGCCAAACTGCTTGCGCGTGCGGGCGTATTCCACGGTCGTTTGGTGCATGATCTGCATGGCGCCGCAGGCTTCAGCGCACAGGGCGGCGATCGCCTCGTCGGTGATGCGCTCGATCACGGGCAGCGCGCCGTCTGCCGCGCCGACGAGATGCTCGGCGCCGACCGCGACGTTTTCGAAGAAGACTTCAGACGCGCGGAACCCGTCGATCGTGGGATAATCGCGCGTCGTCACGCCCTTCAACGCCTTGGGAATGAAGAAGAGCGAGACGCCCCCCTTGTCGCGCTGGCCGCCCGCCGTGCGCGCCGACACCAGAAGATGGTCGGCCATCGGCGCGCCGATGACGACGGCCTTGTGGCCGTTCAGAACATAACCCGCCCCATCTTTTTTGGCGGTCGTGGAAAGGTCGGCGAGATTGTACCGGCCCTTCGGCTCGGCGTACGCGAAGGCGACGATCCGCTCGCCGCTGGCGATCGCCGCCAGATGTTCTTCTTTTTGCGCAGCGGATCCGGCGTACTTGAGCGCACCGCCGCCAAGCACGACCGTCTGCACGAACGGCTCGGTCACGAGCGCCTTGCCGAATTCTTCCATGATGACGAGCACGTCGATCGGGCCGCCGCCGAGGCCGCCGAAGTCTTCCGGCAGGGGCGCGGCCATCAGGCCCATTTCCGCGAAGGCCGTCCAGGCGGCCTGATTCCAACCGGCTTCGGACTTCAGAGCCGCGCGACGCTTGTCGAAGTCATAATTGGCGGCGGCGAACTTCGCGATCGAGTCGCGCAGCAATTGCTGCTCTTCGGTGAAGTTGAAATCCATGGGGCGTTTCTCCGTTTGGAGCGTCCTATCACGCCCGAAACGGCGCGCAAGATCACGCGCTACGCCCCGCCGCGCAGCCTAGAGCCGCAGGCCCAAGACCGGCTGCCAATTGTCGAGATGCGCGGGCCAATCGTCGTCCCAGGGGAAGGCGCCGTTCTCGCCGTAGGGCAGAACGCACTGCAGCATCGGAAAGCCCTGCGCCGGCTTCAGATGCTCGCAATAATACCAGACGGCGGTGGGGAACGCGTCCTCGTAGAGCGACTCGTCAACCCGGATGAATTCGACATCGGCGCCTTCGAGGAAATCGGCGTAACGGGTCTTCGGCCGGAACCCGCCCTCTCCGGCCCGGACCGCGAGCGCGATCGCATCGAGCAGAGCGAAGGTGGTTTCTTCAGACGGACCGACGACGCAGATCTCAGGATGGCGGAAGTTCGCCCACAGGCCGGTCGTGAAACCCCGCCGGGGGGTGGCGCCGTCCTCGATGAACGTGACATGCCACAGCTTGTCGCGCTCGACGGCGTTGAGGATCTTCCAGAATTCCGCCTCGTGCATGGAGGGCTCCGCTTCGACGCGCAGCGCTAGAGCGCGTTCCAACCAAATTGGCTAGGCCAAAAAGTTCGAAACGCGCTCGAGACTTTACATCTGCGCCTTCCCGCCGCCTCCGGCCGATCCCGTCAGGGCGGAAAATGCGCTTTTGCCTTCGCTTTGCGACTTCAACGTGACGCGCCCCGCGCGGCCTACAGACCGAGCACCATTTTGGCGATGATGTTGCGCTGGATCTCGTTGGAGCCGCCGTAGATCGAGGTCTTGCGCATGTTGAAATAGGCGGGCGCGGACTGGTGCGCGTAGTCCGGACCGATCGGGTATTCGTTGCCGCCGTCCTCAGGGAAGCCGCGGAAGTACGGCGCGCCGTAATGGCCGGCCGCCTCGAGCGTGAGCTCGGTGAGGCGCTGCTGGATCTCGGTGCCCTTGATCTTCAGGATCGAGGATTCCGGCCCCGGGCCGCGACCGGCCTGCTCGCGGGCCAGCGTGCGCAGTTCGGTGAATTCGAGCGCGGTGAGATCGATCTCGAGCTGAGCGATCTTCCGGGTGAAATCCTCGTCCTGGATGAGCGGCGTTCCGACGTCGGACAATTCGGTGCGCGCGAGGGCCTTGAGCTTTTCGACGCCGCGCTTGGAGCGGGCGACGCCAGCGATCCCGGAGCGCTCGTGGGCGAGCAGGAACTTCGCGTAGGTCCAGCCCTGGTTTTCCTGGCCGACGAGATTCTCGACCGGGACTTCGACGTTGTCGAGATAGACTTCGTTCACCTCATGGCCGCCGTCGAGCATGATGATCGGGCGCACGGTGACGCCGGGCGACTTCATGTCGACCAGGATGAAGCTGATGCCCTCCTGCGGCTTGCGCGCGTCGGAATCGGTGCGGCACAGGAAGAAGCCCCAGTCGGCGTAATGGGCGAGCGTCGTCCAGGTCTTCATGCCGTTGATGACGTAGACGTCGCCCTTGCGCTCAGCCTTGGTGCGCAGGTTGGCGAGGTCGGAGCCGGCGCCCGGCTCGGAATAGCCCTGGCACCACCAATCCTCGCCCGACAGGATTCGCGGCAGGAAGCGCGCTTTCTGCTCGGGCGAGCCGAAAGTGTAGATCACCGGCGCGACCATCTGCACGCCGAACGGAAGCACCGGAATGGTCTCGGCGCGGGCGTTTTCTTCCGACCAGATGTAGCGCTGCGTCGCGGTCCAGCCGGTGCCGCCGTACTCGACAGGCCAGGACGGCGCCACCCAGCCCTTCTTGCCGAGGATCTTGTGCCAGGCGAGGAAGTCCTCGCGGCTCATCTGATCGCGGCTCTCCCGTTCGCGCAGATAGGCGGGGTAATTGGCGTCGATGAAGGCGCGGACTTCATCGCGGAACGCGAGTTCTTCGGCGGTGAATTCCAGGTTCATCGTGCGCTCTCCCGTGTGGCGGCGTGCGTTTGCGGCCTTATGCGGGACTATAGAAAGAAGCGGCGCCCGGGCAAGGCGCCGCTTTGAGTTCATTGGGCAGAGAAAGAGGCTGAACGGGTGTTCAGCTCTCGGGGGTCGCAGGCGCAGCGCCGCGGAGGACGGCGTTGCGGTCTGCGGTTGCCACCACCTCCGGCGCCATGCCGAAATCGGGACCGCGCGAATGGGGGATGGACGCGGTCGTCGATGGGGAAGTCGGCAGCGGCGGCGACCCGAGACTCGCGACGGCGATCAGGGGCACAGCGGCCAGGATGGCGACAGAGGCGGCGAACTTCATAGATGCAAGCTCCTTGGAGAGTGGGTTTCAGCTGCAGCGGGATTTGGCGGCCGCTTCGGCCGCGGAGCCCCGTCCAGAAAGGGCGAGGAAGAAACTGCGCATTTCGATCTCCTCGGTGCGAGAGATCGCCTCTCGCGGTGCGGACCGGTCGGAGGGGCGTCGCCCCGTCACCAGCCATATCGATATACGATATAGACGATCGATACTCAATATGGATTTATCGTTTTTCGATGTGTCTTTTTGGTAATGCTGCAAGCCCGTGGACCCGAGGCGCGCGTTTTAGTAGGTCCAGCCGATGAGCGAGACGGTCTCAACGCCCTGCATCAAGGTCTGCGCCATCGAGGCGGCGACGAGCCTGTGCGCCGGCTGCGGTCGCTCGCTGCGCGAGATCGGAGGCTGGACGCGAATGACCGAGGCCGAACGCAAGACCGTGATGGCGCAGCTCCCCGCCCGGCTCGCCGCGGCGCAGGCCAAAGCCTAATGCGCAACCGGGCGGTCATCGTCCTGATTATCCTCGCCATCGCGACGGTGCTGGCGCTCGTCTTCCGCGATCGACTGGCGAGCGCCTCGACCGGGGAAATCGCCGCGGTCGTCTCGCTGCTCATGGCTCTGCTGATCGTCGGCGGCGGCGCACTCGCCGGCGGCCGGCTCGGGCCGAAGCCGCTGCGCAATCTGCTGATCTGGGTGTGCATCGTTTTGGGTCTGGCGCTCGCCTATCGCGGCCTTGCGCCGTTCCTGCCGTCCGACTTCGGATTGCGCTGAGAGCGCCGCTGAACTGCAGGAACAGAAAAGCTCGTTCGTCATCGGCTTCGCGATCGGTTTACCTCGATGGCGTGAGAGGCTGGAGATTCACATGAAGACGACGAGACGTTCCCTCATGGCCGCCGCGGGCGGCCTCGCCGCCTCGAGCGCGCTGTGGACCGCCGGCGCAGGCGTCGCCGGCGCGCAGGCGGCGGCGACCACGCTGCTCAACGTGTCCTACGACCCGACGCGCGAATTCTACAAGGTCATCAACGAGGCCTTCGCCAAGCAATGGAAAGCCGGCGGCGGCGGCGATCTCACGATCAACCAGAGCCACGGCGGCTCGGGCAAGCAGGCGCGCGCGGTGATCGACGGGCTGGAGGCCGACGTCGTGACGCTCGCGCTCGCCTATGACATCGACGAAATCGCCAAGCGCGGCCTGATCGCGCCGGATTGGCAAAAGCGCCTGCCCAACAACAGCGCGCCCTACACCTCGACGATCGTGTTCCTGGTGCGCAAAGGCAATCCGAAGAACATCCGCAACTGGGGCGATCTCATCCGTCCCGACGTGCAGGTAATCACGCCCAATCCCAAAACGTCCGGCGGCGCGCGCTGGAATTACCTCGCGGCGTGGGCGTACGCGCTGTCGTTGAAAGGCGGATCGGGCGCTACGGCGAAGGACTTCGTCGGCAAGGTCTACAAGAACGTCCCGGTCCTCGACACCGGCGCACGCGGCTCGACGACGACCTTCGTGCAGCGCGGCATCGGCGACGTGCTGATCACCTGGGAGAACGAAGCCTTCTTGTCGATCGTCGAGCTTGGCGAAGGCAAGGTCGAGATGGTCGTGCCTTCGATCAGCATTCTCGCCGAGCCGCCGGTCGCGGTGGTCGACAAGGTCGTCGACAAGCGCGGCACGCGCGCGGTCGCGGACGCGTATCTGAAGTTTCTCTACACGCCGCAGGCCCAGCAGATCGCCGCGGACCACTACTTCCGGCCGCGCGACGCCAAAATCCTCGCGAAATATCCCAAGCGGTTCGCCAAGGCGCCGCTGGTGACGATCGACGACAAGTTCGGCGGCTGGGCGAAGGCCCAGGCGACGCACTTCGCCGACGGCGGCGTGTTCGACCAGATCTACAAGCCAGGCTGAGCGCTCAGGCTAGCAGATCCGCAATAATGAGTGCGCCGCGATCGTCGAGCTTCACCTCGACCGCGGCGCCGAGCGGCTCCTGCGCTTCGAACTTCGCCGCGATCGCCGCATCGCCTTTGGCGCCCATCGCTGCGAACCGCCGATTTTGACCGTCGCGGCCGACGATCGTGACGCGCGGTTCGGCGCTGTAGTCGATCGTGTAGCTTTCGATCGTGCAGGCGCCTTCCGGCGCTTCCGTCGCGACCGGCGACGGCCAGGAATTGATTTCGACCTGCAACGGCGCGCTGTCGAACGGCGCGAACGGCGCAGGCGCGGCGGCATAGATCCCGACGGAGTATTTGGAGAGAAACCCGCCGTTGGCGGCGACGAGGCCGAGCGCGTCCGGCTCGCGCCGCAGCGTCTGCACCATGCTGGCGATCGCGTGCATCGAATAATTGTTGCCGGCCCCGCCGAAGAACGGCAGCCCGCCCGTGAGCGTCAGCCCGCGCGGGTCCGATGCGGACAGGCCGAACGCGTCGCAGATGTTGAACACCGCGATCGGGAAGCAGGAATAAAGATCGAACCGTCCGATATCGGACATTGAGGCGCCCGCCGCCTTCAGCGCCGCGCGGATCGCGAGCACGGACGCCGGGCTCTGCGCGAGGTCTTGGCGCTCCATCACGGTGCGCTCATAGACGTCTGCGCCGCCGCGCAGGAACACCATCTTCTCCGGCGCGACGCCGAGCGCGCGCGCCTTGCCGTAGGACGCCATAAGCACCGCCGCGCCCTGGTTCGCCTGATCGCGCGAAACGACGCGGCGCGGGAACGGATCGGCGACGAGGCGGTTGTCTTTCGTCACCGTCGCGAGGTCATCGGCGCTATAGCGTTCGCGCGACATGGCGTGCGGGTTGGCGGCAGCGACGTCCGTGAACGGCGCAAACAGCGCGCCCATCTCGGCGCGATAGGCGGCGCGATCGAGGCCGCGTTTCGCGCGACGCGCATTTTCGAACAAGGCGTAGAAATGCATCGGCGCGCGCGCGCCGTGACGCATCAGCGCCGGCGACAACAGGCCCTCCAGGCCATAGCCGCGATCTTCCAATGCGCCCTCGACCGTTTCGGCCCAGTCGCGCGTTTGCCCGTTCGCCTGCAGATGGCGGACGGTGGAGATCGCCTCTGAGCCGACGAACAGCGCCATCTCCGCGCGCCCCGCCGCGATCTCGTGCGCGAATTCATTGACCAGATGCTGCGGCCCCTGTCCGCCCGTCACCTCAAGGATGGCGCGCGCGGGATCGGCGCCGATGCGACGCGCGATCGAACGCGGGAAATTGTTCGAACAGCCGAACGGCGCGGCGGCGCCCGGCGTTGAGATTTCGAACTGGCGGATCGCGGCGAGGACGTCGATCTCGTGGGCGTGGGCTTCGACGCCGGCGTCGGCCAGTGCGGCGCGGGCGGCGGCGGCCGCGAGATCGGCCGGCGACAGCGCGGCGTAGTCGGCCGCCGAAACCCGCTCGGAGGCTTCTCCCACCCCGATCAAAACGGGTGTGCGGTCATCGATGGCGGCCATGTGCTCCTCCCGGCTGTTTGCGCGCAAAGACCACGACGCCGCCGCCGTTTCAAATCTGCCGCAGCGTCAACGCGGGGCGGGCGCGCCGTTGCGCGCAGCGAGCGCTGAGATTTCGCGCACCATCTTGGCGCAGACGATCGCGGTGAGGCCGCTGGGGTCGCGCACCGGGTTGAACTCGACGAGATCGGCGCCGATGATCGGCGCGGTTTGCCGCTCCAGCACGGCGATCGCTTCGCGCACCGTCAGACCGCCCGGCTCCCAATGCGAGACGCCCGGCGCGACCGAAGGATCGAGCCCGTCGACGTCGAAGCTCACATAGACCGGCCCTTCAAGCACGGGGACGCGCGCCGGGTCGAATGCGCGCATGGACACAACCTCCACGCAGCCGAACCGGCGGACCTGGTCCTGGAGGTGCGGGCTCATCGTGCGGATGCCGACCTGAACGAGTCGTTTGCACAGCCCTGCTTCAAGGATGCGCGCGAACGGCGAGGCGTGGCTCCAGGGATTGCCTTCATAATCGTCGTAGATGTCGGGATGGGCGTCGAAGTGCAGGATATCGACGGGCCCGGCGTGCGCCGCCACAGCCTTGACCGCCGGATACGAGATCGCGTGATCGCCGCCGATGCAGAACGGCATCTCTCCTGCCGCGAGCGCGGCGGCGACGCCGGCCTCGATCAGCGCGCGATCGGCATCGACCTCGGCGAGCGGCAGATCCCCGGCGTCCTCGAAGCGCACGTCGAGCCCAAAGGCGTCGCCGATCTCGGCGCAGCCGTTGGCGTGCGGACTCTGCAGCGCAGCGCGGACAAGCGGCGGCGCCGCGGCGGGTCCGCGCAGAAAAGAGGAATTCACATCGGTCGGGACGCCGATCAGGCGGACGATGCGGCGCGGCGCGATGGTTGTGGTCATGAGGCTCCCCTTGGGCGCCCTGATCCTAGCGGACTCTGGGCTCAGCGGCAGCCCTCTCCAAGCCGGCGCGCGGCCAACCACGCGATCATGTCTTGACACTCGCCATGCCAAGTCTTTTCGTTCCCACGCGAAGGTCGCGGCAAATCGGCCGCAATGCGCTGCGGAGCCGCACCGATGGGCATTCTCCCCCCGAGCACGAACGACCAGTACGCCGGCGCCAAAGTCTCCGCCTGGTTCCTGACTCTGGCGGCCGCCCTGACGATCATCCCCGGCGCGATCCATTATTTCCTGCCGGACGGCGGCGCAGGCGTGATCGGCGGCGTCGATCTCTCGACCCGCGCTGACGTGATTATCGCCATCTTCGCCTGGTATGGCGCATTGCAGATGCCGTTCGGCGCGCTGCTGTTGATCGTCAGCCTGCGCTACCGCACGCTCGTGCCGCTGTGCCTTCTGCTCGCTGTGGTCCAGCAGGGTCTCGGCGCGTTCGCAGGCTGGGTGTTCAAGGCGACCGCGTCCGGGCATCACCCGCCGGAGCATTATGGGAGCCTGATCGGAACGGCGTTGGGGATCGTCTTTTTCGCGCTGTCGATCCGCCGCCGCTAACCCGCCCAGGGATCAATGATCCTGCAGCGACCCGCCAATGTTCATTGCATTCGAGGGCGGCCACAGGCTGGGCATTTTCGCCCTGTTGTGGCTTCACGTCGCCCTTCCGCTAGCTCGCTTGCGGACGATGACGAGGGATTTGGGGATCGGGGCGACACTCCCTGATGACGCGACGAAGGCCGGGAGGCATACGCTCTCTTGCTAAGGAAAACCGTTCAGCGCATGGGCTGCGATGGGGTTTCGCAGCCCCTTGAAGTGATCGCGGGAGAACTCGATGCCTGAAGACATGATCGAAATCGAGAACGCTGTCTCTCCCGGCCGAACGCACCGTGTGAACCGTGCGAAGTACATGGCGATGCGCGAGGCGTTGCTCGACGTCTTGCCAACTGAGCCGCCCGGCATGATCGTCGCCGACGCAAAGGCGGCGTTGCTGCCGCTGTTGCCGGAAAATCTGTTTCCAGGGGGCGACAAGGCGGGCTGGTGGCTCAAGGCCGTGCAGCTTGACCTTGAGGCCAAGCAGGTCATCGCGCGCGGTCCCAAAGCGCCTGTTCGCCTTTACCAAACCGCGCGCCGAAAACGGTAGACGACAATTGGAACGCGAATGGGGCTCGCTCGTTCTAGCGGGACGGCCGGGTTGTCGGATAAAAGCGCCGCATGATTTTCGCCGTCGCCCCAATGATGGACTGGACCGACCGGCACTGCCGGGTGTTCCACCGCACGCTGACGCGGCGGGCGCTGCTCTATACCGAGATGGAGACGGCCGACGCGCTGATCTTCGGGCCGCGCGCCCGCCTTCTCGCCTACGACCCCGTCGAGCATCCGATCGCGCTGCAACTCGGGGGCTCCGATCCCAAGCGCCTCGAAGAGGCCGCCCGGCTCGGCGCCGAGCATGGCTTTGATGAGATCAATCTCAACGTCGGCTGCCCGTCCGACCGGGTGCAGAACGGCCGGTTCGGCGCCTGCCTGATGCGCGAGCCCGCCCTCGTCGGCGATCTGGTTCAGGCCATGCAGGCTGGCGCCGGCGCGGTTCCGGTGACGGTGAAGTGCCGCATCGGCGTCGATGACCAGGAGCCGCGCGAGGCGCTGTTCGATTTCGTCGAACAGGTCGCAGCCGCCGGCTGCCGCACGTTCGTGGTGCACGCGCGCAAGGCCATTCTCGCCGGACTTTCGCCGAAGGAGAACCGCGAGATCCCGCCGCTGGATTACGCTTTGGTGCGCGATCTCAAGGCCGCACGGCCGGACCTGACGATCATCCTCAACGGCGGTCTCGCCGATGCGCCTTCGGGGCTCGCGGCGGCCGAAGGGCTCGACGGCATCATGCTCGGGCGCGCCGCCTACCAGAACCCCGCCGTTCTGTTCGAGGTCGATCCCCTGATCTACGGCGCGCCGGCGCCCACGACGATGCGCGAAGACGCAATCGAAGCCTATCTGCCCTATGTGGCGCGCGAACTGGCGGCGGGAACCCCGCTCTATCCGATGCTGCGACCGCTGCTCGGCCTCTATGCCGGCCAGTATGGCGGGCGGATGTGGCGGCGCGTCATCAGCGAGGACGGCGTTCGTCCGGGAGCGGACATTTCCGTGATCACGCGCGCCCGCGAGGCGATCGTGCGGCGCGCGGCCTGATCAGACGCGGACGACATCCAAGAGCCAGGTCTCGCCCGGGTGGATGAGCGGGACGGGAACGCCGACCTCGGCGATCAGCGCGCCGGCGAGCACGAGGCCGTCTTTCCATTCCACAGCCTGCGCGATCCGGCGCCCGCCCCGTGGCGGCCAGGGATCGAGCAGTCGCACGCGATAATTGGCCCGCGGATCAAGTCCCGCGATCTTCAACGGCTCAGAGACCGCCTCCGCCGCATGATCGAGCCGCACCGCGAAGGCGAGCGCCGCCTGTCCGTCAGCCGCAATGACGCGCCAACCGATGACGCCCACCGCGCTTGCGAGCACGGCGAAATCTCCCTCATGAAGGATCGCCCGGCTCGCCTTGTAGAAGGCGATCGCTTGCGCGAGCTCAGCCCGTTCCCCTTCGCTCAATCGCGTCGGATCGGCCTCGACGCCCATGTGGAAGAACAGCGCGGCGCGCGCCCGCGTCGTCATCGACAGGCGTCTACCGGTGGTGTGGTCAGGGCTCGCACCAACATGCGCGCCGATCATCGCCGGCGGAACGAAGAGCGAAAGATCGCGCTGAATGCGGGCGCGTTCGAGCGCATCGACGTCGTCGCTCGCCCAGACGCGCTGGGTGCGCCCGAGCATGCCGTAATCGGCGCGCCCGCCGCCAGATGCGCAGGTTTCGATTTCAACGGCCGGCCAACGCGCGCGCAGCTGATCGATCACGTCATAGACGCCCAAGGTCTGCGCGCGCGCCGAGGGGCCGGCGCCATAGGCCGGGAACAGGTCGCGATTGTGATCCCATTTCAGATAGGCGATCGGCGCGCTGGCGAGCAGCGCGTCGAGGGCAGCGAGAATGTAGGCGCGCACCTCCGCACGGGAGAAGTCGAGCACGAGCTGGCCGCGCTGCGTCGGGCGCGCGCCCTCCTTTGCGCCAAGCGCCCAGTCGGGATGGGCGCGCATGAGGTCGCTGTCGGGGCTCGCCATTTCCGGCTCGACCCAGAGGCCGAAATCGAGCCCGTGCGCGGCGCAGGCGGCGGCGACCGGGGCAAGCCCGTCTGGGAAACGCTCCGGATCCGGCGTCCAATCGCCGAGACTCGTGCGGTCGTCCCGGCGGCCCTTGAACCAGCCGTCGTCGAGCACGAAACGCTCGACGCCAAGCTCAGCCGCAGCCGCGATCAGGGGCGGCAATCGTTCGGCCGAAACATCGAAATAGGCCGCTTCCCAGGTGTTGAAATGGACCTTGCGCGGGCCCTTCTGCGCCGCGCGGGCGCGGGCGAACGGATGGAAGGCGGCGCGCACGCCGTTGCGGCCGCGTGCGGTGTACGCAAGGAAGGCCGCCGGCGCGGCGAATGCTTCGCCCGGGGCGAGGCCGACCTCGCCCGCATCAAGGCGCAGACCGATCTGCATCTGGCGCACCCCGTCCATCCGCTGCTCGACGAGCAGGCGTGCGTCGCCGCTCCAGTCCAGCGCGACGGCGCACACGCGTCCGCGATCCTCCGATGCGCCGGCCTCGGCGAGCGCGAGATAGGCTGCGCTCTCGAACCCCGTGCGCCCGCTGCGGCCCTCCTTGACGAATTGGCCATGCGGGAGCGGATCGACGGACAATCTGTGCTCGTTCCCCCAGCGGCCCGAATAGGTCCAGATCTCCTGAGCGAAATCGGGCGCCGGCGCGCACAGCGAGGCGAGCTGGAGGAGAGCGAGCGGTTCGGCGCCGGTGTTCTCGAGCCTCGTCTCCCAGCGGAAGATCGCGCCGACGGCGGAGACTTCGATCCGTACACGGATATTATCGTCGGCGAGCGCGAGCCCGATGCGATCGTTGGCTTGCTCCGCGCTGACCACAAGAAGATCGAGCGGGGATGCGCCCGCCGCGCCAGCGACCACGAGGCCCGGCGCGCCGAGGAAACCGAACCCTGTCGTCGGCAGGATCGGCAATGGTCGCGGATCGTCCGGCTGGCTTTCGCGTCGGCCTTCTGCGCGCAGCGCCTCGAGCGGCGCAAGATCGATCCCCGCCGGCAGCCGCGCGCCGAGATGGAGGACGCGCGCCGGCGCGCCGGTGCGCGCGCTCAGGACGAGGCTCGCCTCGCCGGCGTCCAGACGCAGCAGCGTCACGCTTGGCCCGAAAGCACGCGCGCGACGGCGGCGCGCCATGCGGCGGCGCGCGCGGCGCGGACGTCCGGCGAGAGGTTCGGCGCAAAGCTCGCCTGCGGCCGCCACAGGGCGCGAATGTCGTCGAGCCCGCTGTAGAGCCCGGCGCCGAGTGCGGCGAAGGCAGCAGCGCCGAAGGCGGTGGTTTCCGTCAATACGGGACGCACGACCGGCAGGCCCGTCATGTCGGCCATGTCCTGCAGGAGCCAGTCGGACCGCGCCATGCCGCCGTCGACCTTCAGAGCCGCCGGCGCGAGGCCGTCGGCGGCCATGGCGTCGATCAGGTCGCAGGTCTGGTGAACGGTCGATTCGAGCGCCGCGCGGGCGATTTCCGCGCGCCCGGTTCCGCGCGTGAGGCCCAAGAGCGCGCCGCGCGCCTCCGGGTCCCAGTGCGGCGCGCCAAGGCCGGCGAAGGCCGGCACGAGCGTGACGCCGCCGCTGTCTTGCACGGAGCGGGCGAGCGCCTCAGCTTCGCCCGGTTCGCTGATGATGCCGAGCGCGTCGCGCAGCCAGGTGATCGTCGCGCCCGCCGACAGGATCGAGCCCTCCAGCGCATAGGCCACGCGGCCAGCGAGACGATAGGCGATCGTGCCGAGCAGGCGCGCGCGCGATCGCACCAGGACCTCTCCGGTGTTGAGCAGCAGGAACGCGCCGGTGCCGTAGGTGCTCTTGACCTCACCCACGGAGAAGCACGCCTGACCGATCGCCGCGGCCTGCTGGTCGCCGACGACGGCGCGGATCGGGGCCGCGGCGCCGAACACGGATGATAGCGCGACGCCGAAATCGCCGGCGGTGTCGCGGACTTCGGGCAGCACCGACGGCGGCGCGCGGAACATCGCCAGGAGTTCATCGTCCCAACGGCCGGCGACGATGTCGTAGAGCGAGGTGCGGCTGGCGTTCGTCGCATCGGTCGCGTGCACGGCGCCGCCGGTCAATCGCCAGACGAGGAAGGAATCAATCGTGCCAAAGGCGAGCTTGCCGGCCTCCGCGCGGGCGCGCGCGCCAGGAATGTGGTCGAGGAGCCAGGCGAGCTTCGAGGCGGAGAAATACGGATCGAGCACGAGCCCGGTCTTGGCCGCGATGGTCGCCTCCAGGCCGCCCTCGGCGAGGCGGCGGCAGACATCCGCGGTGCGCCGATCCTGCCAGACGATGGCGTTGCCCACCGGCGCGCCCGTCTCGCGGTCCCACAGCACCGTCGTCTCACGCTGGTTGGCGATGCCGATCGCAGCGAGCGCGTAGCCCTTGGCCTGCGCCTCCGCCACGCAGGCGCGCCCGGTGGAGAGCACCGTCGCCCAGATCACCTCGGGGTCGTGCTCGACCCAGCCCGGTTGCGGGTAGATCTGCGCGAATTCCTGCTGGGCGACGGCGATGACGCCGCCGTCGAGTCCGAACGCGATGGCGCGGCTGGATGTCGTGCCCTGGTCAATGGCGAGAATGAACGGCGCTGCGCTCATGGGAGCCTCCCGGTTTTCTAGGCGGGCTAGCGCATTTTCGGGCACGCTCACAGGGTGAAATGAAAGACTGCGCCGGCAGCCCCACGCCGTCATCCCGGGCGAGCGGCAGCGAGACCCGGGACCTTGTTCCAGGTGCACCCGATGAACAAGGTCCCCGATCTGCGCGCTATGCGCTTCGTCGGGGATGACGAGGGATGGCCAAAAACGAAAAGGGCGGCTTTCGCCGCCCTTCCCGTTCAGTTTTTCGAACCGATCAGCCGCCGAACTTGGCGCGCAGCGACACGCCGAAGTACCGGTCCGCTTCGCGCGGGATCAGGTAGCGCAGCGCGCCGCCTGGACCGCCCGGCGTGATCAGCGAGGCGAAGCTTTCGTCGGTCAGGTTCTTGCCAAACAGCGTGACCCGGTAGCGGTCCTGCTTGTCTGAGAAGCCGATCGAAGCGTCGAGGAGGCTGTAGCTGTCGATCCGCAGGAGCGGGTTTTGTCCGAGGTCGGAGAATTGCTCGCTCGTGTAGCTGTACTGGCCGTTCAGATAGACGACGACCGGCAGGCTCGACTCGAGGCGGTAATCGGCGCCGAGCGTGCCCTTCTGCTTCGGCGAGAGCGCCAGCGGCGAACCCGGGCGCACGGCCTGCGTTGCGCCGGCCGGCGTGCGGAAGCTGTCCACCTGCGCGTCGGTGTAGGCGAAGCCGCCGGTGAACGTGAGGTTGTCGGTCGGACGCACGAGCCAATCGGCTTCGAAGCCCTTCGTCGTGACGTCGCCGGCGTTGGTCAGGCGGGTGATGACGACGCCGTTGAGCGTGTCGAAATTGTTCGCCTGATAGTTCTTATACTTCGCGTCGAACGCCGCGAGGTTGAGGATCAGCTTGTTGTCGAAGAAGGCCGTCTTGGCGCCGATTTCGTAGCTGTCGGCGGTTTCCGGCTCGATGACGTTGCGCTGCGTCGTGTTCATGTTGAAGAACACGTTGAACGCCGGGCCCTTATAGCCGCGCGCCCAGGTCGCGTAGGTCATCACGTTCGGCGTGACCTGATATTGCGCGCCAACACGTCCGGACGTGTTGGTGTTGTCGGTCGAGCCGACGAAGCCCGTCGTATCGGTGCGCAGGCCCGGCAGACCACCCACCGGCGAAGGAATGCGGGTGTGGTAATAGCTGAGCTCGTCGCGCGTCACGCGCACGCCGCCGATCAGGGTGAGATCGTCCGTGACATGGAAGCGACCGTCCGCGAACGCCGCCGTGTTCTGGAACTCCGAGCCGAAGAACGCCGTCGACGAGGCCGAGGCGAACGTCGAGGCGCCGGTTGCGCACGGGCGCTGGCCGGTGGCGTCGATCGCCAGCGTCGAGGCCGTGCACGACGTCACGGCGCGCGAGAACGTGCGGTCGGCGTCGGCGCGGTAATAATAGACGCCGGCCACGTATTCGAGGGCTTTGCCGGTCGGCGAGGCGATCCGCAGTTCCTGCGAGAACGTTTTCGATTCCTGCGGGCCGTCGTCGTGCAATTGCGCGAACGCGTTGCCGACATAGGCGGCCGGACGATCGAGCCAGTCGCCTTCGCGGATTTCGCGATTGTCCCAGCCGCGCTGCGCCGTGATCGAGGTGAGCGTGTAATCGCCGAGCTGATAATCGGCCTGGACCGAAACGCCCCACGATTCTTCGTTGGTCTGCGTCACGAGGTTGTGGCGCACCTGGCGGGTTTCATCGCCGGCGAAGCGCACGCCCGAGAGCAGCGAATTCAGCGCCGCCTGGTTGGCGCCGGCCGGAACCGCGCCGATCACTTCGCCGCAGCAATTGTCGTCCGCCTTGCGGTAGTCGCCGATGATCGTGACGTCGAGCTTCTCCGACGCCTTCCAATCGAGGATGCCGCGCACGCCCCAACGGTCGTAACCGTTGATCTTGGACTTGGTCGTCAGGTTGTCGATGTTGCCATCGTACTTGGACTTGAACGCCGTGAAGCGGGTGCGGACCGTGTCCGACAACGGAATGTCGACCGAGCCCTTCAGGCGCGTGTCGTCATCTTCGAACACTGACGCCTCGACCTGACCGCCGAACGTCGAGCCCGGCTTCTTCGAGACGATGTTGATCGCGCCGGCGGACGCATTCTTGCCGAACAGCGTGCCCTGCGGTCCGCGCAGCACTTCGATGCGCTCGATGTCGCTGAGATCGCCGAAGGCTTCCCCGGCGCGCGCCAGCACCACACCGTCCAGAACGGTCGCGACGCTCGGCTCGGCGGCGATCGAGAAGTTGATCGTGCCGACGCCGCGTAGGAACAGCGAGGAATTGAGCGAGGTTCCGCCCTTGCGGAAATTGAGCGTCGGAACGAGCGCTTGCACGTTCTCGATGTTCACGGCCGTGCCGATCTGGGCGCCTTGGAGCACCGATACGGCGGCGGGCACCTTTTGCAGGTTCTCGGCCCGCTTCTGGGCGGTGACGATGATTTCCCCGTCGGCCGCGTGGGCAAGACCCGCGCCCGCAAGAACGGTCGCGAAGGCGAGCGCGGACGCGCCAAAGAGTTTACCAGTGCGATTCGTCATGAAGTCCTCCTGACCGTTCGGCGCCGGCCTTGTTTGTTCTATGGCCGCGCGTCCGGCAAGCCGGGCGTTCACGACGATTTCTAAAAAGATCGACGCGCTGTGCTAATGCAAGTCTGGATTTCGCCAAATCGTTTCCATTGCGGCGCGTGTTGCGCAAAGACCGCTATCGCAACGGCCGAATTGTGGGGAGCGGCGCAATGAGGGACCGATTCGACCTATTGGTCGTAGGCGGAGGGGTTAACGGCGTGGGGATCGCGCGCGATGCAGCCGGCCGCGGCTTGCGCGTCCTGCTGGTCGAGGCGCAGGATCTCGCCTCGGCGACCTCCTCGGCGTCCAGCAAGCTGGTCCATGGCGGTCTTCGGTATCTGGAGCAGTACGAGTTCCGCCTCGTCCGAGAATCCCTGATCGAGCGCGAAGTTCTCCTCAAAGCTGCACCGCACATCATTTGGCCGCTGCGGTTCGTTTTGCCCCACCATGCCGGTTTGAGGCCTGCCTGGATGCTGCGGGCGGGGCTTTTTCTTTACGATCATCTTGGTCCGCGCGAGCGCCTGCCCGCGGCGCGCGGCCTTGACCTCGCGCGCGCCCTGGAAGGCGAACCGCTGAAGGACGGCTACCGCCGCGGCTTCGCCTATTCCGATTGCTGGGTGGAAGATTCGCGACTCGTGGCGCTCGTTGCGCGCGACGCCGCCGATCGCGGCGCCGACATCCGTCCGCGTACCCGCCTCGTCAACGCCGAGCGGGGCGAGGAGGTCTGGACGGCCGTGCTTGAGGGGGCTCAAGGCGGCGTGGTCGAGGCTCGCGCCATAGTCAACGCCGCCGGCCCCTGGGTGGGCGACGTGCTGCGCACGGCGGGATCGCCGCGGGCCAACAAGACGCCAAGGCTCGTCAAAGGCTCCCATATCGTCGTCAAAAAGCTCTATGAGGGGCCGCACGCCTATACCTTCCAGGCGAAGGACGGCCGCGTCGTCTTCGCGATCCCCTACGAGGGCGATTTCACGTTGATCGGAACGACCGACGTCCCGTACACGGATGATCCACGAGCCGTGCGCATAAGCGAGGAAGAGACGGTCTATCTCTGCGGCGTGGCGAGCGAGTATTTCGCGCGGACCGTAACGCCCAGCGATGTCGTCTGGACCTACTCCGGCGTGCGCCCGCTGTACGACGACGGCGAGGCCGACGCCTCCGCGGTGACGCGCGATTACGTGTTCGACCTCGAAGGCGCCCGCGGCGGGCCCGTTCTATTGTCCGTGTACGGCGGCAAGCTCACCACGTTCCGCAAGCTCGCAGAGCACGCGCTCGCCGATCTCGCCAAGGTCATGGACATCCCGGGCAAGCCCTGGACGGCGTCCGCCCTTCTTCCGGGCGGCGATTTTCCGGACGGCGATTTCGAGGCGTTTTGCGCCGCGACGCAGGCGCGCCGCCCGCGCCTCGCCGCGCCGCTCCTGCGCCGCCTCGCCCGCGCCTACGGGACACGCATGGACATGATCGCCGCAGAGGACAGCCGCGATCTCGGCGGCGGACTGACAGAGGCTGAAGTGGATTATTTGAGCGCCTGCGAATGGGCGCGCACCGCAGAAGACGTGCTGTGGCGGCGCTCGAAGCTTGGGCTTCACCTTGACGCCGAGGCGCAGGCGCGGGTGCGGACGTTCATGGGGGCGTAGGCGCCCGCTCCTCGCGTGCGCACGGGCCCTCCCCCAGCGGGGGAGGGTTGGGTGGAATTGGGGTGTTTAAGGCGCGAGCACGATACGCCCGAGAACGCGGCCTTGGCGCAGATCGTCGAGCGCGCCGTTGGCGCCGGCGAGCGGGCGCGTCTCCATCAGGGGCGCGTCGATCTTGCCGGCGCGGATCAGGGCGACGAGCGCCTTGGCTTCGTCGAGCGAGCCCACGTAGGAGCCGATGATCGACAGCGCCCGGATCGGCACGGTGGCGAGCGGCAGCGGAACCGCGCCGCCGAATAGGCCGACGATCACGACGCGCCCGCCGCGGCGCACCGCGCCGGAGGCGAAGCCGAAGGTCTCGGGCCGGCCGACCGTATCGATCGCGCCGAACGCGCCGCCTGTGCGCGCGACGTACTGGGCGACCGCGTCGGGCGCGGCCGGATCGATCGCCTCCGCCGCGCCGCGGGAGAGCGCGGCTGCGCGCTTGGCCGGATCGATGTCGACGGCGACGATCGGCCCTTCATGGAGCGCCTTGGCGACGGCGAGGACCGTCAGCCCGACGCCCCCGAGGCCGACGATCACCAGCGGCTCGCCCGCGCCCTTGCCTTCGAGTTTGGCGATGGCGCCATAGGCGGTGAGCCCCGAGCACATGGCGAGACCGCCGACGCCCGGCGCGAAGTCATGGACGGGGATGAGCGCGGCCGCGTCGGGCACCAGGCAAGCCGAGGCGAATCCGCCCCAGCGCTGAATGCCGAGGTTGCGGTTATTCGGGCACAATTGCTGTTCGCCGCGCGTACAGAAGCCGCATGCGCCGCAGCCGATCCAGGGATAGACGGCGACGCGGTCGCCGACCTTCACGCCGGGATTGACGCGCGCCGCGTCCGGTCCGAGCGCGGTGACGACGCCTTCGATTTCATGGCCGAGCACCGCCGGCAGCGGAATCGACACCGGCATGTGGACACCGCCGCCGAGGTCGAAATGGCCCTCATGCAGATGCAGGTCGGAATGGCAGAGGCCGCAGCCGGTGACGGAGATGAGCGCCTCCGCGCCCACGGGCGCCGGCGCGTCGCGCTCGAGACGTTCAAGCGGCGCGCCAAAGGCGGTGACGGCTTCGCAATACATGACGGTCCTCCCGGGGCGTTGCGCCTCTTGGTTGAGTCGAGCATCGGACGAGCGGGCTGCACGCGCAAGCGGCGGAATTGAACCGCGGCGGCGACCGTTGCGCGCGTGGTCCCCGTTTGCCCCCTGCGAACGACGCAGCCGATGCGTCTCGGCTGCGCCATCCCCCAGCGGGGGAGGGTCGGGAGGGGGAGAAGGACGCTATGACGCGACGAAACCTCGAAACGTCCCCGCGCCCTCGCCCCACACTCTGGCCCCTTGTATCTGCCAAACGCGCCGTCCCGTGTAAGCTTACGACGCCGGCGGCGGACGCCGTGGCGCAGGGAGCGCTGTGGAGTTTCGCGGCGCTCGTGCTGGGCGCGGCTTCAGCGGTGTTCGGCGCGGGCGCAGGACGGCGCACACGCCTGCCCGACGGTCGCATCCCGATCGCCGCCGAAAGCGCGCCGACGAACATGAAAGCGGCGCAGCGCCCGCAGGGGTGAGGCGGCGCCTTGCCGCCCCCAACTGGGGCGGGCGGCTTCCTGAATTCAGATCGCGCAGACCGATCCTGATGATTTCGACGTCGCTAAGGACGCACGACCTCGAACCCGGCCTCCAGCCGCTCCTCCTCAATCAGTTCGCCGGCGTCGCCGACATTGAGGATGATGCGGTAGGCGCCTGGCGCGAGCGACGCGAAATTCGAATCGCCATTCATGCTCAGGACGAAAACCTGTCCGTACAGCTGGGTGTCGGGAATCAGTTGGCCATGGCCAAGCGCGCTCGGCGCACTCGTCTGGCCGAACAATTCGTGGTCGAGAACGGGATCTCCCAGCTGGCATGGCTTCTCGACCCATGACGTCCCGACTTCAGTCTGGAACGAGCACGCAACGCGCACGCTGAACGGCGTCGGCGCACGCACGGGCGCGTGATCGAACGACAGTTGCAATGCCAGTATTGCGTCGCGGCCAGCCGGCCCGGAGCCGAAGCGCTGCAAGGCGTCGTATGCGGGGCTCGTCGAGAGATCGATTGGTCCACATCCGCCGCTTCCGTCCAACGGCGTGTATCCCATGCCTGGCGGCAAGTCCGTCGGGTCGAAGGAGCGAAGACGCGCGGCGCAGTACGGCGTCCGCTCGAACGCCGCGACCGAGAGTACGGCGTTGGAGAGCGGCACGGATCGACAGAACATCGGATTGAAACTGCAGAGCATGCGCTGCCCCCCGGGCAGGCTGAACGCCGCCCCGAAAAGGCCGACAAGCACGCCGATCGCGATTCCGACGATCGAGATGATGTTGGAGCGGCTGAACCAGCTGTCGTTCGCCATGGACGCTCCCCCGCATTCCGGCCGACATCGAAGCCGCCCGCACGCAAGAGAGCAAGCCCCTGCGCCTGAGACGCGGGCGCGGGATGACGGGCGGTGCTTACCTCACCGCCCCGTCGGCAGATCCTTGTAGGCCACGTCCTTGTCGACGCGCACATCACCCGGCAGCCCAAGCACGCGCTCGGCGATGATGTTCTTCAAGATCTCGTCGGTGCCGCCGGCGATGCGCAGGCCCGGCGCCCACATGTAGCTCTGCTGGAAAATCGCCTCCATGGGGGCGAGTTCGGGATCAGAGATGATGCCGAAATGGTCCTGGGCTTCGATCGCTGAGTTGGTGATGTCCTGCAGGCCGTTGGCGGTGAGGATCTTGCCGATCGAGGCTTCCGGTCCCGGCGTTTCGCCCTTCGACAGCGCCGTCTGGGTGCGAAACTTCGTGAGCTTGTAGCCTTCGGCGCGGACATACCAGTCGGCGAGCTTGGCGCGGAACGCCTGGTCCTGGATCAGGGCGGTCTGGCCGTCGCCGCCCGGCAGGCGGCGCGCCAGTTCCATCATTTCCGCATAGTCCGGCCCCGGAGAACCGCCAACCGCGAGGCGCTCGTTCATCAGCGTCACGAGCGCCACATTCCAGCCCTGGCCTTCGGCGCCGAGCATGTGGGCGTGCGGGACGCGGACGTCGGTGAAATAGACCTCGTTGAAGCTCGCGCCGCCCGACATCTGGTGGATCGGCCGGACCTCGACGCCGGGGCTCTTCATGTCCAGGAAGAACATGGTGAGGCCCTTGTGCTTGGCCACGTCGGGATTGGTCCGCACCAGAAGAATGCCGAAGTCGGAGAACTGGGCGCCGGACGTCCAGACCTTCTGGCCGTTGATGACCCATTCGTCGCCGTCGCGCACGGCGCGGGTCTTGAGCCCAGCGACGTCAGAACCGGCCGCCGGCTCGGAGAACAGCTGGCACCAGATTTCCTCGCCGCGCAGGGCCGGGCCGACATAGCGCTGCTTCTGCGCGTCCGTGGCGAAGGCGATCACGGTCGGGATGCACATGCCCAGGCCGATCGCGAAGGGGCCGGCGGGCGCGTCGAACTTGGATTCTTCCTGGCCGAAGATCACCGAATAGATCGGCGGCAGGGCCTGACCGCCCTGCTCTTTGGCCCAGGTGATGCCCGCGAAGCCGGCTTCAGCCTTCTTCTTCTGATAGGCCTTGGCCGCCGCGAGAAAGCCCTTGCCGTCGAGTTCCTGCGCCAGCGCCTTTTCGGCGCCCTTGGCTTTGCAGGTCGCCTCAAGGAAGGCGCGCGCCTTGGCGCGGAAAGCGGCTTCTTCTGGGCTGTCGTTGAAGTCCATCGCGGCGTCTCCCAATCGTGTTTGGGCAGATGATAACGCGTCGGCCTCTCCGGGCAACGGCGCCGCGAGGGAAGGTCGGACGCAAGCGCGCGACGCCCGCGCCGCCTGACGGCCATGAGGCCCTCAGGAAGCGCTGGCGCCGCGCATTCGCGTTTAGCCCTTGGCGGGAGCCGCGCCGCTCACGGGCGCA
Organism: Caulobacterales bacterium; assembly: GCA_049317545.1. Classification (GTDB taxonomy): domain Bacteria; phylum Pseudomonadota; class Alphaproteobacteria; order Caulobacterales; family Aquidulcibacteraceae; genus REEB506. The sequence goes on from JBMOIB010000013.1 coordinate 21,922, forward strand.
GCGCTCTTCACGGTCAAGACGGCGTCGATCACGTGGATCAGGCCGTTGGTGCAGGCGATCCCGGCCTTGGAGACCTTGGCGCCGTTGACGCTCAGGCCGTTCGAGCCGTCGATGTAGAGCGGGTCGCCCTGCATGGATTTGGGCGAGAGCTTTTTGCCCTCTGCTTCCTGGGCCGTCACTTTACCTTCGACGACGTGATGCTTGAGGAGCGCGACGAGCTTGTCTTTCGCTTCTGGCTTCAAAAGGCCGTCCACAACGCCCGGGGCGAGCTTGGCGAAGGCGGCGTCGGTCGGGGCGAACACCGTGAACGGCCCCGTGCCCTTCAGAGCGTCGATCAGATCGGCGGCGGTCAGCGCCTTGGCGAGCGTCTTGAACGAGCCGGCCGCAACCGCCGTATCGACGATATTGTGCAATTGTTCGGTCATTTGAATAATCCTTCAGAATGCGGACGCATTCGGCGCACGATTTAAAGCTCTCCGGGCGCGGGCCCGAAAAGCGAAAACGGCGACGAATGCAGGGGTTCCGAAGTAAAACCCGCAGTCGGCGGGTGAGACCATTTACCTGGAGGCTTCTTATGCGCCCCGGAAAAACCCGCGGCAAGATAATAATAAATTATACGCGCAATTTGGCGTGACGTTTTAAGTTTTTCTTAGATTGCAACCCTGGGCTGGGCAGCTGCGTTGGACGCCTTCGCCGCCTTACGGCTCGCCCAGCATCCGGCGGACTTCGGCATCGGCGACGGCGAAGCTGTCCGGCCGCGACCAAACGCGAAAATCGCCCGTCGCGAAGGCCTCGGCGTTCATCTTGTAGAGCACGCCGTTGGTGCGGTTGGCGCGCTTGTTGTTGCGTTCGCGCACGACGCTCGCCGGCTGGCCCATGACGATGGAATTGGGCGGAATGACCGCGCCCTCCTTCACGAAAGCGTGGCCGGCGATGATCGAATTTTCGCCGATCACCGCGCCGTCCATGATCGTGGCGTTGATGCCGATCAGGCAATCGGCGCCGATGGAACAGCCGTGAATGGTCACGTGATGCGTAATCGAGCACCAGGGGCCGATGATGGTCGGCGACCCGAAGCCGATATGGACCATCACGAAGTCCTGGACGTTGGCGCCCTCGCCGATCTCGATGTGGAGCGCCTCGGCCCGCATCACGACGTTCGGCCAGATCGAAGCGCCGGGACCGACGCGCACGTCCCCGTACAATTGGGCGCTCGAATGGACGAACGCCGCCGCATCGACCGCGACGCCTGGCGGGCCGTGATAATCGCGCCCGCGGATCATGGACGGGCCCGACATCGCGTCAGGCCGCGTTGCGGCGCTCAAGGCGCTGAACGAGCTTTTCCTTCCATACGGGCGCCGCGCCGCCCTGCACCGCCAACAGCTTGGCGCGCCGGTAGAAGAGGTGGCAATCGAGCGCCCAGGTGAAGCCCATGCCGCCGTGGGTCTGGATGTTTTCCTTCGACGCCAGATGATAGGCCTCGATCCCGGCGACGCGGGCCGAAGCGGCCGCGAGGGGCAGTTCGGAAGCCTCGGTCGAGAGCGCCCAGGCGCCGAAATAGGCGTTGGAGCGCGCCACCTGGTTGGCGACGTACATGTCCGCGAGTTTGTGCTTGATGGCCTGGAACGAGCCGATCTGGCGCGAGAAGGCGTAGCGGTTCTTGGCGTAATCGACGGCCATTTCGAGGCAGGCGTCCGCGCCGCCGATCTGCTCGAAGGCCGTGAGGACGGCGGCGCGGTCGAGCACGCGCTCGGCGATGTCCCAGCCTTCGCCGACAGCGCCGAGGCGCTCGGCTTTGGCGTTGGTGAAGGTGATCTTGGCATGGCCGCGCGACGGGTCGAGCGTCTTGACGGTCTCGCGCGCAACGCCAGGACCAGAAAGATCGACCAGCGCCAGCGAAACGCCTGAACCTTCCTTGGCCACAACGACGGCGTGAGTGGCGCAATCGCCGTCGGTGACCGGGATCTTCACGCCATTAAGCGTCGCGCCGTCGAACGTGCAGCGCAGGCTCGCCGCGCTCGGCGCGCCGGGGCCTTCTGAGGCGGCGAAGCAGCCGATGACCGCGCCGCTCGCGACGTTCGGCAGAACTGCCTGTTTCTGCGCCTCAGAGCCCGCGAGCAGCAGCGCTTCGGTGAAGTAGAAGAGCGTCGAGCCGAACGGGATCGGCGCGAGCGCGCGACCCATTTCCTCGGCGAGCACGCACAGTTCGAGCTTGCCCAGACCGAGCCCGCCGTATTCCTCCGGAATCGAGACGCCGAGCCAACCGAGTTCGGCGACCGCGTCCCACAATCCCTTGTCGAACGACACGGCTTCGGTCTCCAGCACGGCGCGGACGGCCTTGGTGGACGATTTATCGGCCAGGACTTTGCGGGCCTGGTCCTTGAGCTGTTTCTGGTCGTCGCTGAAATCGAAATTCACGGCGCGCGCCTTCCCTGACGAGGATCGCCGGTCCATCGCCGGCGACGTTTGGCGACACGATAGACCGCCCGCGCCGAAGTGCGAAAGCCTGACCTAGCGGCGCCCGCCGGCCTGCCCGCGCGCCCAGACCATACTGCGGACAAAGAGCCTCGTTCACCTCCCCCTAACCCCGCTTGCGTAGACTGGCGGCAATTGAGGAGCGCCGTATGGCCAGGGCCGCTTTCGAAAAAGGTCAACGCGTCTTCGTCCGCGCCGTCGGCGTCTGGGCGACCGTGGATCGCGTCATCCCGCACTGGGTCAAGGGCGTCGATGAGCCGTTCCGCATCTATTATGACGTCGGCCTCGGTCGCGAATTCAGCGCCCACGAGCTCTCCGCCCCGGCGGCGCGCGCACAGCGGCAATTGCACCAGGAAATCTGGTCGGTGCGCCGAATCCATGCACCGGGCCTGAGGGTCGATCGCGTGCGCCCCAACGACCTGACCATGCCGATCGTGGTCACCGAAGAGGATGATTGGGGCGGCTGGCGCGTCGAAGCGAGCGAATATGACCGCGATCCGGCCCGGATCGAACACCAGTCCAAGCTGATTGGGCAGGCCCCGCGCCTGCTCGCCGCCGCCAAGGCCCTCGCCGCCTACGCCGACGCGCCCGATGACGCCGACGCACCGGCGCGTCTCGCCGAGGCCGTCGCCATCGCCCACGCCGCACTGCGCGGCGTTTATGCAAACGACGCCGATTTCAACGACGAACCGGGCCAACCCGCCGCCGTGGCCTAAGCCGCGCCTCGCGCGGTTGATTTAGGAAGCGAGCGCGCTCATCTGGAGGGGAACCCCCCAGGATGCCCCGATGCGCGATGACGCCGCCCGCCCGATCAAACTCGCCGATTATCGCCCGCCCGACTATGTCATCGACGACATCGCCCTCGTTTTCGAGCTTGATCCTGACGCCACGCACGTTCGCGCGCGCTCCCAGGTGCGACGCAACGGCGATGGGCAAGCCCCGCTCGTGCTCGACGGTGTGCGCCTCACGCTCGAACGCATCGCGATCAACGGGATTGTCCTGGCCCCGAGCGCCTTTCGCATCGACCTCGAATCGCTGACGATTTTCGAGCCGCCCGCGGCTTTTACGCTCGAGATCGACACGCGCATCGCGCCGGCGGCGAACACCGCTTTGGAGGGGCTTTACGTGTCCGGCGGGCGGTTCTGCACGCAGTGCGAGGCCGAAGGCTTTCGTAAAATCACCTACGCCATCGATCGGCCCGACAATCTGGCGCGCTATCAGGTCCGCCTGGAGGCCGACAAGGCGACCTATCCGACGCTCCTCTCGAACGGCAATTGCGTGGAAAAGGGCGAACTGTCGGGCGGACGCCACTATGCCGTCTGGCGCGACCCGCATCCCAAACCGACCTACCTTTTCGCCGCCGTCGCCGGCGCGTTCGACAGCCTCGCCGACACGTTCACGACGCGCTCAGGCCGGGTCGTGCACCTTGGCGTGCACGTCGATCCGGGCGACGCGGCACGCGCCCATTTCGCGATGGACAGCCTCAAACGCGCCATGGCCTGGGACGAAGTCGCGTTCGCCCGCGAGTATGATCTTGACGTGTTCAACATCGTTGCGGTGCGCGACTTCAATTTCGGCGCGATGGAGAACAAGGGCCTCAACATCTTCAACTCGGCCTATGTGCTCGCCGATCCGGTGACCGCAACCGACCACGATTACGAGGCGATCGAAAGCATCGTCGGCCACGAATACTTCCACAATTGGACGGGCAACCGCATCACGCTGCGCGACTGGTTCCAGCTGTGCGTGAAGGAAGGGCTCACCGTCTTTCGTGATCAGGAATTCTCGGCCGACCAGCGTTCGGCGCCGGTGCAGCGCATCAAGGACGTGCGCCGCCTGCGGGCGCGGCAATTCCCAGAGGATTCCGGGCCGCTCGCCCATCCTGTGCGCCCAACGCAGTATTTGAAGATCGACAACTTCTACACCGCGACCGTCTACGAAAAAGGCGCGGAGGTTATCCGCATGTTGCGCGCGCTTCTCGGCGCGGAGGCCTTTGCGCGCGGCATGCAGCTTTATTTCGAGCGCTGCGACGGCAAGGCCGTCACCGTCGAGGACTTCATCGCGCCGTTCGCCGAGACGTCGGGCCGCGATCTGAGCGATTTCATGGGCTGGTATGGGCAGGCGGGCACGCCGCGGGTCACCGCGCGCGGCGTCTATGACGGCGCAAGCGGGCGTTACGTGCTGCGCCTCAACCAGACGACGCCGACGACCCCCGGGCAGACGGCCAAGCGCGCCTTGCCGATCCCAATGCGGATCGGTTTCGTCACCCGCGACGGCGCGATCCTCGCCACCAAACTCGGCGGCGATCCCGTCGCACGCGAGGAGCATCTCGTCGTCTTCGAATCCGGCGGCATGGAAATCGCGTTCGAAGGCGTCGTCGATCGTCCGATCCCGGCGCTTCTGCGCGGCTTTACGGCGCCGATCGCCCTGGACGACGGCCTCGACGAGGCCGACCGCCTCGCCCAGATGGCCCATGATCCCGACGCCTTCACACGCTGGGAGGCCGGCCAAATCCTTGCGCGCGCAGCGATCCTCGATCGCGCGAACGGAACAATCGCGTTGGATGCGCCGCTGGCGGCCTATTCCGCCGCCCTCGGTCGCGAAGTCGACCGTGCACAGCAGGATGCGGCGTTCGCCGCCCTGGCGCTGCGCCTGCCCGAACTCGCCGAACTCATCCAGCTCGTCGATCAACCCGATCCAGACCGGTTGTTCGCCGCCCGCGAGGCGGTCCGCGCGCATCTGGCTGGCGCCTTGTGGGACAAGCTCGCGCCGATCGCCGGCGCGCCGAGCGACCCGAACTTCGCCGCCGACGCGGCGAGCGCCGGGCGCCGCGCGCTCAAATCGACAGCGCTCGATCTCGTCGCCGCAGCCGGTCCGCGCGCCGGTCCGCTGCTCGGCGACGCCTATGTTCAAGCGCGCATCATGACCGAACAAATCGCTGCGCTCGAAGCGATCGGCGCCTCCGGCCAACCGGGCTTCGACGAGGCGCTGCAGGCCTTCTACGCGCAATGGCAGGGCAATCCGCTCGTCATCGACAAATGGTTTTCGGTGCAGGCGGCGGCGCCGCGCGCCGACGCGCTGGCGCGGGTTGAAGCGCTGCGCCGCCACGACGCGTTCGACTTGAAGAACCCCAATCGCGTGCGCGCCCTCGTCGCTGCTTTTGCGATGCGCAACCCGGTGGCGTTCCACGCCGTCGACGGATCGGGCTACGCGTTCCTCGCCGACATTGCAGCCGAGATCGATCCGCTCAACCCCGCGTTGGCGGCGCGCCTCTTGGGCGCCTTCGAAACCTGGCGGCGATTCGATCCGACCCGCCGCGAAAAGGCTCACGCTGCGCTGTCGGCGCTCGCCGCCCGTCCCGGCCTGTCGCGCAACGCCGCCGAGATCGTGGCGCGCACGCTCGGCTGAATGCGCCTGGGGACAAATCTCCACAACGCCTCGCCCACGGTTTACCGAGTCTTTACCCTCTAGCCTCTTACGAATCGTCTTACGCAACGCGGACGAGGCAGAGGTGGCGAAACGAAGCGCCGGCATGGGCGCGGCAGAGCGCGCGCCGAAAGAGCGATCAAACCCGCATTGGTCCTTGGCCAGCGCGGTGATTGCGGCCGCGCTCGCGGTCGCGTTTGGGCTCGGCCTCGCCTGGCAATTCGACATGGACCGCCGCGCCGCCTGGTCGCAGGCGCTGAATGCGCAAGCCGCCGCCGCAGCAGCCGACGCCGCCCAGGCGCGCGCTGTGGTCGATGAAGCGCGCGGCGCTTTGTCGGCCGCGGCCCTGCTCGCGGGAAAAACCTCGGCGTCAGCCGACGCGCTCGCGCTGGCCGCGCGCACGCCGGCGAGCATCGGCGCCGCGCTGGTCGACGCCCAGGCCCGCATCAACGCCGCGAGCGATCCCGCCATCGCCGCCTATGCACGCAGCGCGGCGCTGAAGGGCGCACGCGTCGAAAGCTGGATCGGCATGGTCGAAGCGCCCGGCGGCGGGCGCGCGGTCGCCGTGACTCGGCGCATCGACGGCGGCGTCCTGGTCGCGGTCTTGTCGACGAACGCGCTCTTGCTGCAGGCGAAGGATCGCGCGACCGCGATCGCCGATACCGGCGGCGCCGTCCTCGCCAGCAGCCGCACCGCGCCGGCGGCTGCGGTGACCGGCGCCTTCGGCCTGTCGAAGCCGATCGCCGCTGCCTCGCGCCACGCGTTCGGACGCGACGCGGCCGGACGCCGCCTCGCAGTCGGCGCCGCGCCGATCGCCGGCGCCCTCGTCGCCTACAGCGCGGTCCCCGCGGACGTCGATCTCGTTTCGGCCTTGCTGGCTGTGGGCGGCTCCGCACTCGGCCTCGCAACGCCATTGCTCGCGGCCCTGTTCGTGGCGCTGACCGCGCGGCGGCGCGAAACGGTGCGCGCCGTCGACGCCGAGGTCGAACTCGATCGCGTCCGCCAACACTTTCAGCTCGCCGTGGATGGCGCGCGCGTCGGCGTTTGGACATTGCGGCGCAGTGCGGATTCCATCGAATTGTCCGAGCGGCTTCAGCAGCTCATCAACGCGCCAGCGGCGACAATCCCGCTCAGCCGCTTCGCCGGCCTCGCCGTCAAGGAAGACCGCGCCAACGTCCACGCCGCGTTCATTCAGGCGGCGGGCTCGGGGGCCTTTGAGTTGAGCTTCCGCGTCGCCGGCGGCCAAGCGCTGCGCTGGATCGAAATGCGCGGCGTTTCTGCGCGCGATTCCGACGACGACGGCCAGGTCCTGGTCGGCACCGCCATCGACGTCACCCCGCGGCGCGAAGCCGAGCTGCGCACGGTTGCGGTCGAACGGCGCATGAAGGAGGCGATCGAGAACTTCTCGGGTCCGTTCGCGCTGTTCGATCCGCGCAACCGCCTGATCGCTTGGAACCGCGCCTTCCAGAAGGCGTTCGACCTGACCGCCGACACCCTGCGCCGCGGCGCCTCCTACGATTCGATCTCCACAGCAGCGGCCGACGCCATAGCCAGTGAAAAGAGCGATCCGGACGATCCGCAGTCGCGCGAAGTGGAGCTCGCGACCGGCATCTGGCTGCGTCTGGTCGAGCGCAAGACGCTCGAGGGCGGCACGATGATCCTCGGCCTCGACGTCAGCGCCACCAAGCGCCAGGAAGAGGAGCTGATCGCCAAGGAGCGCCACATGCGCAAGGCGTTCCAGGAGCTCGAACGCTCCGAAGGCCGCGAAAAGGAGCTCAAGAAGCGCTACGAGGTCGAGAAGCGTCGCGCCGAGGAGGCGAGCAAGGCCAAGACCAACTTCCTGGCCAACATGAGCCACGAACTGCGCACGCCGCTCAACGCCATCAACGGCTTCTCCGAAGTGATCGCGCGCGAGATTTTCGGTCCACTCGGCCATCCGAAGTACAAGGAATATGCGAGCGACATCCAGGCGAGCGGCCAATTGCTGCTCGACATGATCGGCGACATCCTCGACATGGCGCGCATCGAGGCCGGCAAGTTCAATCTCGCGCCCCGCCCGATGGATCCGTTGTCGGCGATCGATCAGGCCGTGCGCCTGATGCGCCGGCGGGCGCAGGACAAGCAACTCGCGCTCGTCGTCGAGGCCGAAGACGTGCCGGAGATCATCGCGGACCACCGCGCGGTGAAGCAGATCCTCCTCAACCTGCTCTCCAATGCGCTCAAATTCACCGAGAACGGCGAAGTCCGGCTGTGCGCGCGTCGGCGCGCCGGCGGGTGGCTGGAACTGCAGGTGATCGACACCGGTCCGGGCATCGAGCCCGGCGCCCTCCAGCGCCTGGCGCGTCCGTTCGAGCAGGTCGACGCCGAATACACCCGCGCCCATGCCGGCACGGGGCTAGGGCTTGCGCTGACGAAGGCGTTTGCGGAGCTGCACGGCGGCACGTTCGATATCGAAAGCACCGTCGGCAAGGGCACGACCGTGACGATCGGTCTGCCGCCGAAGCCGCCGTCGAGCGATCCGAGCGCGCTCGAAGAAGCTGCTTAAGGGATAGACGCACCGCCTTGCGGGTCGGGCGCTGCACGCCCGTTCGCCGGCGCTGCGCGACGATTGACCAGCGCGCGCAAGACGGCGCGCCGTTCGTCCGGCGCGGCGCGGCCGAGCTGGTCGGCGACGGCGTCATGGAAGCGGCCGGAAAGAGCGCTGTCGGCGGCGCGCATGCGCGCCAGCGCCGCCTTCACCGCCGCCGCATCGTAGGGCTCGGCCTGCACGGTCTCGACGAGCGACGCGCGCGCATCGCGCGCCTCTTTGCGCAGGTCGCCGGACTGCGCGAATGTCCGCGCGATTTCGCGCCGCATCTCGCCGCGGCGCTCCTGCGGCAGCGCCTTCAAGATTGTGCGGATCGGACGCTCGGCGCGGGGGCCGCCCTCGGCACGCGCGCCCGGCGGTTCGAAGCGCGCGCCGGCCGCATAGCCGCCGATCGCCGCGCCGGCGATCACCAGATTGAGGCCGATCGAAACGACGGCGATCGTGCGCCAGGCTCCGCTCATCCGTCCGCTCCCGGACCATCGAATGCGATCGGCCCGTCAAACGCCGCCGTGAACAAGGCCTCGGCCTCGCGCCCGTCGCTGATTGCGCGCACGCCGCCAAAGCCGAGCAGAACGCCGACGCAAAGTGCCGCGGCGAGACCGCCGTAAGCGATGCGCAACGACCGCGCCTGCGGTCGCGGCGCCGCGGCGAGGATGCGCCGCGCCAGGAGATCGGACGGCGCCGGACGATCACCGAGATCCAGCGCTGCATCGAGGGACTGCGCAGCTTCAAGCAGCGCCTTGGACGCCGGGTGTGCGGCCGCAAACGCTAGCGCGGCGGCGCGTTCCGCGTCAGGCCAGCGGCGCGGATCGCCGCCATAGGCGTCAATGAGTGCGCGGAACCGGGCTTCATCCATCGGGCTCATCCTTCAGCGCCGGCGAGATCGGCCAGCGCCGATCGCAGCGCGCGCCGGCCGCGCGCCAAAAGCGATTCCAGGGCGTCGACGCTCACCTCCAAAGCGGCGGCGGCTTCGATGTTCGACATCTCTTCGTAATGGTGCAGGACGATCGCCGCGCGCTGGCGTTCCGGCAAGGCCGCGAGCGCCGCTTCGACCCGTTCGGCGCGCTCGCGCGCGATGAGCCCCGCCCCTGGCGCCGGACCAGGATCGGGCAATTCGGCGCCGGCATCCGGATCGAGCGTTTCGCGCCGCCGGCGCAGACGGTCGAAGCACAGGTTCACCGTGATGCGATGCATCCAGGTGGTGAACTGCGCCTGCCCCTCCCGCCAGCGCGGCGCCTCGCGCCACACGCGCAGGAACGTCTCCTGCGCCACGTCCTCGGCTTCCATCGCATCGCCCAGCATGCGGCGCGCGACCGCCACGGTGCGCGCAAGGTTCCGATCCACGAGGGCGCGCGCCGCGGCGGGATCGCCCGCTGCAGCCGCGCGCGCCAGCGCGGCGTCCGGATCGGCCATGCCAGGGCGCCCGCGCGGCCCGCGGTTCCGGGCCCGAGATCAGGATCCGCCCCATTTGGGCAGTTCGGACTTTTCCAGGAGCCCGTTCTTGTTGGCGTCGAACTTTTCGAACATCGGATAGGCGCCGGTCTGGGCCTCGGCGCGGGTGATCTGGCTGTCGCCATTGGCGTCGAGGCGGTCGAGGCCACGCATGCCGCCCCCGCGCTCACCGTCGCGCTTGGCGGCGGCGGCGTCGCGTGCGGTCTTGAGCTCGGCGGTGGACAGGGACCCGTTCTTGTCGGCGTCGATCTTGTCGAACATCCGCATACGGGCGGCTTCGGCCTCGGACTTGGCGATGGCGCCGTCGCCATTGGCGTCCAGTTCGGCGAACCTTCCCCCCCCTGGAGGCGCTGCGGAGGCCGCGGCTGCGGACGCGATCAGTGCGGCGGCGATAAGCATGGGAATCCGGATCGGGGACATGGACATCTCCTGGTCGATTGATCGTTCAACGGGCCAGCGGCGCATTTCCGTCGGGCACGCCGACAAGGCGTTCAAATATTGCCCGAACGACCGCCTGACGGTCGGTCGATTGGCGTGCGAGGTCCTCAAGGGACGCCGCGCCGCCGCAGGCCGCCAGCCGCGCCCGCAGGCTCCCGGAGATCGCCTGCGGATCGAAGGGGCCGTCCGGCGCAACGATCCGGATCCAGTGCTGCAGGCGGCCGTAGAGCGCCCATGCCGAAACCAGCGCCTCGGCGTCCGGTTGCGTCAACACGCCCGCCGCGCCGAGCCTGGCGAGCGCACGGCCGGTGTTGGGGTCGAGGGCGGCAGGGCCTCTCGCGCCGGCGACGATCTGGTGGGCCTGGGCGATGAACTCGACATCGACGAAACCGCCCTTGGCGAGCTTCAGGTCCCAGGGCGCCTTGCCGGGACGGTCCTTGTCCATCCGCGCACGCATGGCCGCAACGTCGGCGAACGTCGCGACGCGATCGCGCGGGCTGAGGATGATGTCGCGGGTAAGCGCTTCTATTTCAGCGCCGAGCGCGGCGTCCCCGGCTGTCGCGCGCACCCGCGTCAGCGCCAGGATTTCCCAGGTCCAGGCCTCATCGCGGTAGTAGCGGGCGAACGATGACAGCGCGACGGCGACCGGCCCTTTGCGGCCGGACGGGCGCAATTGCATGTCGACCTCGTAGAGCCCGCCCTCCTCGGTCGGCGCCGACAGCGCTGTGATCAGGCGCTGGGTAAGGCGGGCGTAATAGTCCGCCGCTTGCGTCGCGTCGGGTGCATCGTACACGAGCATCAGGTCGAGGTCGGAGCCATGCGCGAGCTCGCGGCCGCCGAACTTGCCGAGCGCGAGCACGCTCCATCGTCCCGGCGGGGCGCCGAACCGGCGGATCGTTTCGGCCTCCGCGACCTCGGCAAGCGCAGCGACGCAGGCCTCGGCAAGATCGGCGTGCGCGGCCCCGGCGGCGTCAGCGTCGGCTTTGCCGGCAAGCACCTGCACGTCGATCCGGAACGCCGCTTCGCGCTGGGCGCGCCGCACGGCGTTGAGCGCGGCCTCGAACCCGTGCGTTGCGCCGACCGCTGCTGCAATCGCCGCGCCCTGCGCGCCCGGCGGATCCTCCGCCAACGGACGCTGGAACGCCGCCTCCGCCATGGCGTCGAGCAAAGCGGGCTGACGCGCGAGCAGGTCGCCGATCGATCGGGCGATCGTCATCAGGGCGATGGCTTCGCTCAGCAGGCGCGGATGGGCGTGAAAGAGGCTCAGGGTCTGCACGCCCGCCGGCAAAGCGGCGAAGAAATCTCCGAACCGCTCGAATGCGACGTCGGGCTCGCCTGTATCTGCAGCGGCGCGCAACAGGCCCGGCGTGAGGATCGTCAACAGCTCGCGGGCGCGGGCGGCGCGCATGGCGCGGATGCGGCCATGGTGCCAGGCGCGGATCGCCGCGCAGACGCGCTCGGGCGCGGTAAATCCGAGCCCGGACAATGTGCGCAGCGTGTCGGGATCGTCCTCCACGCCTGTGAAAACCAGACTGCCCATCGGATCTGCGAGCGTCGGGGCATCGGCAAATAGACGCGCGTCGATCGCCGCAACCGTGCGGCGCGTCGCCACCAGCGCAGCGTCGAACGCGGCGGGGTCGGCGTAGCCGCACAGAGCCGCGACCCGCGCACGATCGGCCAGGCGCGCCGGAACCTTGTGGGTCTGCTCGTCGGCGAGCATCTGCACGCGGTGTTCGACGCCGCGGAAAAAGACGTAGGCCGCCCACAGCGCGTCACGCTCGGCGGACGCCACATGGCCCGCCGCGACCAGCGCATCGAGCGCGCCCTTCGTGGTCGAAACGCGCAGGCTCCGATCACGCCCGCCGAGAATGAGCTGCTGGGTCTGAGCGAACAATTCCACGTCGCGAATGCCGCCGCGGCCGAGCTTGACGTCGAACGCCGGCTCGTCGAGCTCTACCCCGCCCTTCGTGGCGCGGATTTGCCGCTTGATCGATTGGATGTCGGCGATCGCCGCGTAATCGAGGTGCCGGCGCCAGATGAAGGGCGCAAGGCTTTGGAGGAAGACCCACCCGGCCGCGACGTCGCCGGCGCAGGGGCGCGCCTTGATGAAGGCCGCACGCTCCCAGTTCTGCCCTACCGACTGATAATAGATTTCCGCCGCCGGCAGCGACACGGCGATAGGCGTCGCGCCGGGATCCGGGCGCAGGCGCAAATCGGTGCGGAACACATAGCCGTCGACCGTCACCTCCTCCATGGCGCGGACCAGCAGCTGGGCGATGCGCACCGCCGTGCGCTGGGCCTCGCGCCCCGGCGGGACAGGCAATGCGGCGGGATCGTAAAAGACAGTGACGTCGACGTCGGACGAATAATTGAGCTCGCGCGCGCCGTGCTTGCCCATCGCCAAAAGGATGAGGCCGGGGACCGGACCACGCGGATCGCCCGGTTCGACCTCCGCCAATTCGCCGCGCGCCCGCATCAGCGCGGCGCTCGCAACGAGCGCGCTGTCGAGCGCGGCGTCAGCGAAGTCCGAGAGACCGGCGGTGACGTCTTGGAGCGTCCAGACGCCGCTGAGATCGGCGGCCGCGCAGCCGAGGTGCAACGCCGTCTTGGCGCGACGCAAACGCGCCATCGTCTGCTCGAAGTCTCCTCCTTCGGCGGCGGCGCGCGCGTCGTGGATAGCGTCGGCGACCACAGCTGCGGGCCCCCGCGCGGCAATCGCCAAGGCGAGATCGCTGCGCTGCTCGACAGCGCGCAGGAGATACGGCGCGCCGCACAGGGCGGCCGTGGCGGCGGCGAACGGGCCTTCCAAGGCAAGCGCATCCGCGGCCGCGATCGCAGGCCGGATATGGCCGATCGCGGGGCTCATACGGCAGCGCGCGCGCGGCTCGCCTTGCGCGCCGGCGGCAAGGCGAGCCGCGCTGAAAGTCCAGGCCCGCTAGGACCGCCGAGCCCATCGTCGAGCGTGAACTCGCCCTGGTGGACGTCGGCCACCGCCGTCACCATCGCGAGGCCAAGCCCGGCGCCGCCCGCCGAACGCTCCGGATCCAGACGAACGAACCGCTCCTTCACCCGCTCGCGCTCGAAGGCGGGCACGCCGGGACCGGTATCGGCGACGACGAGTTCGGCGCCGCCCTCGGCGCGCCTGCGCACGTCGAAGCGGATCGCGCCGCCGATCGGCGTGTACTTCACCGCGTTCTCGATCAGATTGGCCACGGCCTGCATGATCAACCGCGGCTCGCCCTCGACTGCGACGTCAGGCGCGATGGCGGCGTCGAAGGCGAGGCCGGCGTCTTCGGCGGCCGGCGCGAAGAATTCCGCAAGGTCAGCGGCGAGGCCGCTCACATCCACGACCTGCATCTTGAGCGTTTCGCGCGCCGACTGAACATTCGAGAGCTGCAAGAGCGCGTGGAAGGTGTCGAGGATGTGTTGCGTCTCCTCCATCGCCTTGCGCAACGCGTCGCGGTCGGCGTTGGGCTCGGGGGCGCGATCAAGGGCCTGCTCGAGCGCCTGGCGCATGCGCACCAGGGGGCTACGCAGATCGTGGGCGATGGCGTCGCCCGCCGTGCGGCTTTCCGCCACGAGCCGCTGGATGCGGTCGAGCATGGCGTTGAGGTCCTGCGCGAGATCGTCGAATTCGTCGCCGACGCCGGCGACCGGCGCGCGCCGGGAGAGATCGCCGGCCATGACGTCGCGTGCGGTCTTTGAGAGGAGATCGGCGCGCCGCGCCGCCTGACGTGCGGCGCTGTAGCCCGCGAAGACAGAGAAAACGAGACCTACGACCCCGCCCGTCCACACCGCCGTCGAGATCCGGCCGACGATGGCGTTGGCGTCGCCCATGTCGCGCGCAACGACCAGGATCGGCC
>JBMOIB010000014.1:0-35835 GCA_049317545.1 Caulobacterales bacterium
CCGCCGCCGCCGCCGCCGATGCCGGAGAAGCCGCAGGGATATGACCCTTGGCCCGGCGGAGACTCCGGCGCCGTTACGGGAACGCCGCGAAAGCTTGAGATGGGCGCCGGACAGCCGCCGAGCGCGTTGGACGAGGAGCCCGTGGCTGGCGGCGCTGCGCCCGCGCCGGCCGCGCCTGCGCCGCTCCAGGTCGGCACGTTCGCGGTCAACAAGCCGGAGCGCATGTCGGTCCTGAAGTCGGTTCAGATCGAAGTGGAGATCGGCGTCGCCGGCGAACCGGCGCCAACCGATCTTGGCAGCGGCGGACCGATCACGTCCCGCGCGATCGAGGTGACGCGCAAGATGGACGTGCAACTCGTGTCCAACGATTTCGACGTGACGCCCGACGGCCAGAACGGCGCGTTGCTGGTGCTGCCGGGCAAGCCGGCGCGTTGGGCCTGGCAGGTCAAGGCGCGCACCGCGGGCCCGGGCAAGGTCATCAAGGTCTATGTCTATTCGGTCGACGGCGCCGATCGCGCACTCATCAAGCGGCACGAAGAGACCATCGAAGTGACCGTCTCGCCGATCGAGCGCGCGACGCTCGTGGCGCGCTGGTCGAAGGACAATTGGGAGCCGCTGGCGAGCCTCGCCGGCGGAATCGCCGCAGCGATCGGGTTCGTGATGGGCCTGCTTGGGATCCGCAGAAAGAAGCCGGAAGCCGCTTAGAGAAAAGGACGCACAGCGTGGTCATTGAAGTCGAGAAGAAGGACGGCGTCGCCCTCGTGACGCTCAACCGCCCCGAAGCGATGAATGCGCTGTCGAAGGCCATGCGTGTGGCGCTCGCTGCGACGTTCGCTGACCTCAACGACGATCCCGACGTCCGCTGCGTCGTGCTGACCGGCGCCGGGAAGGCGTTCACCGCCGGGCTCGACCTCAAGGAATTGGGATCGGACGCCGGCGCGCTCGGCGCCGCCAACGCCCAGGAGCCGGAACGCAATCCGGTCGCGGCCATTGAGCGCTGCAACAAGCCCGTCGTCGGCGCCATCAACGGCGCAGCGATCACCGGCGGCTTCGAAGTGGCGCTCGCGTGCGACATCCTGATCGGCTCGACCAAGGCCCGCTTCGCCGATACGCACGCCCGCGTCGGCATCATGCCGGGCTGGGGGCTGTCGCAGAAATTGTCGCGGCTGATCGGCATTTCACGCGCGAAGGAGCTGTCGCTGTCCGGCAATTTCCTCGATGCGGAAACGGCCGTCGCCTGGGGGCTTCTCAATCGCGTGGTCGAGCCCGACGCGCTCATCCCGACGGCGCTCAAGCTCGCCGCCGACATCGCCTCGGCCCCGACCGAGAAAGTGCAGGCCTATAAGCGCATCATCAACGACGGCTTCGCCGTGTCGTTCGCCGACGGCATGAAGCTCGAGCACGCGCTGTCGTCGGCCGCCAATGCGCAAGTCACGCCGGATGCGGTGGCGCAGGCGCGCGAGGGTGTGATGGCGCGCGGTCGCGACCAGACGGGGGGCTGAGCGCGCAGCCCACCCCTTTTGCGAGGGCCCGAACGCCCCCACATTCGCGCCAGGAAGGGCCGGCCACGTTGCTTCGGTCGCGGGGATGGATATGAGCAGGCGGTGGCGTCGCGACGCGGATGACGTGCGCAGTTTCGCCTATGAGGCCGCCCGCGCGGCGCGTGCGGTGGGAGACGCCGTGTCTTCGAGCCGGCCCGAGGACCTCATTGCGCTCGAACGCGAGCGCGAAGCGTCCCGCGCCGCCCGTCTCGAACGCCGCCGGCGCGCCATGCAGCGGCAGATGGTCGGCGTCGGCACGGGGTTGCTGGTCGGCGGCCTCGTCGCGTCCCTGGGCGTCTACGTGCCCGCGGCCGTCGGCGCTGGCATCCTCGCGGCTTTGTTCGCCAGCGCCATCTTGAGCTGGGTCGGCGATATTCTTGCGCGGCTCGCCCAACCGTCTGCGCCTGCGCCGGCGCGGATCGAAACGCCGCGCCTCGACGTGGAAGGCCTGGCGGTCCCGCGCGCCGAGTTCGTTCGCAAAGTGCTTGACGAGGCGACCGCTGACCTCCGCCGCCTCGACGGCGCGGCCGCCAAGCTGCTCGATCCGCCGACGCGCATGATCGCGCAACGCCTGGTGCAGGCAGGGACGCGCCTCACGCAGGCGGTTGCAACGGCGCCGGACAAATTCGCCGTCGCCCAGCGCGCCTTCACCTATCATCTGCCGAAAGCCGTCTATCTCGCCGAAACGCTCGGCGCCCTCGACGCCGCCGGCGCCGACGAAAAGCGCCGCACAGCCGCACGCCACGTCCTGGCCCGGATGGAGAACCTGTTCGAGAAAACCGCGCTCGATCTCGCCAACGTGGACGCGCGCGAGATGGACGTCGAACTCCGGCTCATCAACCAGGCGTTGGACGAGGATCTCGACCGGACGCCGCCGCCGACGGCTTGAGTGCGTTATTGTGGGCGGGCGTCCGACATGCCTGAGGCAAAGCCGACATCCTAGTTTCAGTCATCCTTGGCTCGCGCTGTGCGCGAGGCGGGGATCCAGCGCGCCGCTACGGTTCCGGGATCCCCGACGCGCCTGCGGCGTATCGGGGATGACGACAGCGCTACGCGCGTAAGTTCGGCGGGCGGCGCGCTCGACGCACCGAATTCGGTTGGACAAGACGGCTGGCGCTTGGTAGCGTCATATCGATTATCGATAAGGCGTCAAAATGCCGGAAAACAGAACGACGACTTCCCTGAAGCCATTCGAACTCGCGCGCCCGCTCAGGCTGGCGCTGCTGTGGGCTTCGATGATGTTCCTCTACATCTACAACGACTACTTCAGCATGTACGTGCCCGGCGCCGTCGAAAAGATGAACGCCGGCAAAATCGGGCCGCTGGGTGAGGCGACCCCCATGGTGATGTTGGGCGTCGCCGTCCTGCTGACGATTCCGTCCCTCATGGTGTTCTTGTCTGCGGGTCTGCCGCCGACTTTCAGCAAGTGGCTCAATGTGATTTTTGGCGCGCTTTATACGCTCGTGAACGCAGCGACATTTTTCGGCGCGCCGCTCTTCTACCAATTCATCGTCTGCGTCGAAATCGTTCTGAGCGTCTCTATCGTCGTGTCGGCGCTGACCTGGCCGAAAAACTCGTCCTCGCCAGCCGAAGGAAAGGTCGCTCTCCAATGACCGCGGGACGTTGGGCGGGCGTCGTCTATTTGTTCCTGATCGCCACGGGAATATTCAGCCTCGCCTACGCGCCTGGGCAATATTTCGTCCGCGGCGATGCCGCCGCGACATTCGCCAAGCTTGAAGCGAACCTGCTTTTGTTCAAAAGCGCGATCGTTGCGGAGATGGCTTGCTACGCGAGCTTCGTCGTGTTGGTCGGGCTTCTGCATCGCGTTTTCCGGCCATGGTCCGAAACATCCGCGCTCGTCATGCTTTCGTTCGTACTCGTGAGCGTGCCGATTTCGTTCGTCGCTATCGGAGAGAAGATCGCCATTCTCGATCTTGTCGCTCAAGGCTCCGCCCAATCGGGCGCCATCATGTCTCACCTCAGTCGCTACAGCGACATCTTGCGCCCGGCGGAGATGTTCTGGGGGCTTTGGCTGCTGCCCTATGGGCTGCTCGTCCTGAAGTCGCGCGCGATTCCGCGGGTCTTTGGCGCAGCCTTGATTCTCGGGTGCTGCAGCTACGTCGCCGGGGCGATCGTTCCGATGTTCTGGGATGGCTATTCCGCGGGCCCGATCGGAAAGTTCGCCGGCATCCCCGGTTCGTTCGGGGAAATCGGCGGCGCGATCTGGTTGGCCGTATTCGGCGCACGGACGCCTGATCCCAAAGGCTAGCCGGACGTGTTCGCAGTCTGCGAAAGGCGGACGCGCCCGCTCGGCGGGGATGACGAGGGCCGCGCCGACGACGGACTTACCCCGCCCAGATCGCGGGGCGTCGTGATCGCCAGGGCGCGGCCTCTTCGAGCTGGTAGGCGAGTTCCAGAAGCAGCGCGTCCTGACCCTTGGCGGCGGCGAAGTGCACGCCGATCGGCAGGCCGTCGGCGCTCATGCCGAGCGGGACCGAAATCGCCGGCGCGCCGGCTGCGTTCATCAGCGACGTGTAGCCGACGTAGCGGGCGATCACCTCGCCCGTTTCCTGCAACGGTCGCAGCGGGCCGATCTCGCCGAGTTTGACCGGCGGCAGGCCGAGCACCGGCGTCAGCAGTACGTCGATATCGTCGAAGAGCGCGGCGTAGTCGGCCTCGACCTTTTTCAGGCCCGCGACGGCGTCGGGATAGGCGGCGGCGGGCGCGGCCCTAAAGCGCTCGGCGTAGAACAGCGTCAGCGGCTCAAGCAGGTCTTCGAGGCGCTCGCCCGGGCGCTCGCGCGCCACCTGATCGGCGACGAGGGCGGCCTTGCGCGCCCAATTGATCCCGAAGGCGCGGGCGAAGGCGGGCCCGTCGAGCTTCGGTGCGTACGGCGTGACGGCGTGGCCGAGAGATGCGCACAACGCAGCGGCGGCCTCGACGACGGCGCTTACGTCCGGATGCGGCGGTTGGCCCGATGTGAAGCTGTTCGCAACGAGGCCGATGCGCAGCGGCTTTTCCAATGAGCGGGTGACGAAGCCCATCGGCGGCAGAATGGCGTCGACGCCGGTGCGCTCGGTCGCGGCGAGCCAGGCGGCTGCGTCCCGCACCGTCCAGGCGACCACGCCATTCACCGAAACCGGCGCCGGATCGTCGACGTCGCGATCGCCGATGGCGCGGAAGCGCGATGGCTTCAGGCCGAACAGGCCGCAACATGCGGCGGGAATGCGAATGGAGCCGCCGCCGTCCGTCGCATGCGCGAGCGGAACCACGCCCGCAGCGACGAGCGCCGCTGCGCCGCCGGATGAGCCGCCCGAGGAATGCTCCGGATTCCAGGGATTGCGCGTCGCGCCGCCGAACAGCGGCTCGGTGGTCGCTGTGAAGCCGAATTCCGGCGTCGAGGATTTGCCGATCGGCGCGAGGCCGGCGCGCAGCGCCGCCGCCACGTGCGGCGAGGTGGACGCAGCGATGTTTCCGGCATAGGCGCGCGACCCATGCGCCGTGCGTACGCCTTCGATGTCGAACAGGTCCTTGATGAAGGTTGGGACGCCGGCCAGCGCACCTTGGGGATGCCCCGCCCGCGCCTGTTCGCGCGCCTGGTCGAACAACGGCGTGACGATGGCGTTGAGCGCGCCGTTGACCGCTTCGGCGCGCGCGATGGCCGAATCCACGGCTTCGAGCGGCGTGATCATCTTGGTGCGGATCAAATCCGCAATCGCGACCGCGTCGAGATCGCCCAGAACATCGCTCGTCATGCAGCCCTCCTTTGCGCTTAACCGGCCCAGATCGGCGGGCGGCGCGCCCGCCAGGGCGCAGCTTCTTCGATCTGATAGGCGAGCCCGTACAGAAGCGCGTCTTCGCCTTTGGCGGCGGCGAATTGCACGCCGATCGGCAGGCCTGTCGCGCTCATGCCGAGAGGGACCGAAATGGCCGGCGCGCCGGCGGCGTTCTCGACCGGCGTATAGGCGACGTAGGCGTTGACCATCGCCCACATGTCTTCGAACTTCCGGTCGGGTGCGATCTCGCCGATCTTCACCGGCGGCAGCGCGAGCACCGGCGAGAGCATCACGTCGATGTCGCTGGCGAACATTGCGGCGTAGGCGGCGTCGGCGCTTTTCAGCGTCGCGACCGCCTGATCGCCCGCGCCCTGCGGCGCGCTCTTGTACATGTCGGCGAGCCGGAGCGTCAGCGGCTCGAGGAGCTGATCGAGCGGCGCGTTCGGCGCCTGCTTGGCCACCGCGGCGACGAGTTGCGCGGCGCCTGCGGCCCAGTAGAGGCTGAAGGCCTGAGCGAAGGCCGGCCCGTCGAGCTTCGGCTTGTACTCGAACACTTTGTGGCCGAGCGATTCGCACAATTTGGCGGCCTTTTCGGCGGCCGCGCGCACGTCGGGATGGGCGGTCTGACCGGGGATCAGCCCGTCGATCGAAATGCCGATGCGCAGTTTGCGTTTTGTCGGCGCCGAGACGAGGCCGACAGCCGGATAGGCGGCGCCCGGCCCCGTGCGCTCGCCGGCGGCGAACCAGGTCGCGCTGTCGCGCACGCTGTGCGAGACGCAATTGTTGACGGAAATCGAGACCGGCTCCGAGGCGTCGCGATCGCCGCTCATGCGGAAGCGCGACGGCTTGAAGCCGAACAGGCCGCACACGCTTGCGGGGATCCGGATCGATCCGCCGCCGTCGCTGGCATGCGCAACCGGCGTGACGCCTGCCGCGACCAGCGCCGCTGCGCCGCCGGACGAGCCGCCCGATGAATGGTCGAGGTTCCAGGGATTGCGGGTCGCGCCGCCGAGCAAGGGTTCGGTCGTCGCCGTGAAGCCGAATTCCGGCGTCGTCGACTTGCCGATCGGGATGATCCCGGAACGCAGGACCGCGGCAACGTAAGGCGACGTCGATTTGGCGACATTGTTCGCGAAGGCGCGCGAGCCGTTCTTTGTGGCGACGCCTTCGACGTCGTTGAGGTCCTTGATGAAGGTCGGCAGGCCAGCGAACGGACCTGTGGGCGTCGTCGTCGCCTTCGCCTGCGCGCGGGCGCGTTCGAACATCGGCGTGACGATCGCGTTGATTTTCGGATTGACCGCCTCGGCGCGGGCGATCGCCGCATCGACGGCTTCCAGCGGCGTGATGTCCTTCTTGCGGATCCTGGCGGCGATGGCGACGCCGTCGAGGTCGCCAAGGGCGTCGCTCTTGCGGCCCGGCGCGCCTTTCGTGGGCTTGGCGACCGCGGCCGGCGCCGAGGCGAGCGCAACAAGGCTCGCGGCCGCCTGCATCAGGCGGCGGCGTGCGATTTCGGATGACATTTCTTCCTCCCCGCTTTCGTATCGTTTGGGTCAGCGTCGCCGCCCGGCGCGCGCTTGGCAAGAGCTTGGAGGACGAAGCCTGTGCGACGGCGGGCGGATCTGGTTCTGGTGGAACGCGGCGTCGTCGAGACGCGCGCCAAGGCCCAGGAGGCGATCGCCGCCGGCGGCGTGACGGCTGATGGCGTCAAGGTCACACGGGCCTCGGATTTGATCGACGAGAAGGCGGTGCTTGAACTCGTCCGGCCGCATCCTTGGGCGTCGCGCGGCGGGCTGAAACTCGCGCATGCGCTCGACGTGTTCGGCGTTGATCCGACAAATCTCGTGGCGCTCGACGTCGGCGCGTCGACTGGCGGCTTCTCGGACGTGCTTCTCGCCCGCGGCGCCCGAAAGGTCTACGCCGTCGACGTCGGCCGCGGTCAGCTCCACCCGAAGTTTCGCGACGAACCGCGCATCGTTTCGCTCGAAGGCGTCGATGCGCGCGCGCTGACGCGGCACGAAATCGGAGACCCGCCGGATCTGGTCGTGTGCGACGCGAGCTTCATCGGGCTGTTGAAGGTTTTGCCGGTGCCGCTTGCGCTCGCCGCGCCGCAGGCGTCGCTCGTGGCGCTCGTCAAGCCGCAGTTCGAAGCCGGGCCGGGCCGCAAGGGCAAAGACGGCGTTCTCGACGAAACGTTGGCGCGCCGCATCGCCGAGGGGACGGCCGAAGCGCTGGATGGGCTCGCCGGGTTTCGCGTCGCAGAGATGGTCACGAGCCCGGTCAAAGGCGGCGACGGCAATCGCGAGTTTCTTCTTTTGGCGCGCCGGACATGACGAAGCCCCAGGCGGGGCCTGGGGCTTCGCTTTACTCAGCCGTCGAGGCGCTTATTGGCGGCGCCAGATTCCGTCGGAGCTGCGGCACATGTAGACGCTCTCCTTCAGTTCGCGGCCGTCAGGGTCGCGGGTCGTGGTGACGCCCCAGCGGCAGTCCTGGCGGGGCGCGGACGGGGCGCCATAGCCGTAGTCGCCCGAGGTGCGGGTCGGTCCGCCCGACAGACCGTACTGGTCTTGGCCGTAGCCGTAGCCGGACGCCTGGCGCTGACCGACGTCGCACTTGGCGGTCGCCCGGCCGATCGCCGCACCCGATGCCGCGCCGATGACGCCGCCGAGGATCGAGCCTTCGCTCTGCGCGTTGCGGGCCGCGGTGTTGTTGCCGAGAACTGCGCCGGCGACCGCGCCGATGGCGCCGCCGACCAGCATCCGGTTCTGCTTTTTCTGGGCGCAATAGGGATCGTAGGATTGTGCGCCATAGGCCGTCGGGGCCCGGTAGGGGTCGGCCATCGCGGGCGCCGCTGCGCCCAGCGAGGTCGCCAACAACACGCCCGCCAGCAGCAGAGCTTGACCACGCATGGAAACCTCCATCTTTGGGCGGTCCGCGGGCCCAACGCCCGTACCGCCGTCTATGGACCGTAAGAAAGCAAAACGAAGCTGAACCGGGCATGAAGCGCTTCGATCGCACCGCGCGGGGCCGAAAACCGGCCGCCCCCGCCGCTTCCGGCGGCGAACGCGCGCCGGCGCCGCGCCCGGTCGCACGAGTGGAGACCCTCGTCGTCACAGAGGTCGGGGCCCGCGGCGACGCCGTCGCCGAGGGGGCCGAAGGCCCGATCTACATCCCTTATGGGCTGCCGGGAGAGCGGGTCAGCGCCCGCGTCGCGGGCGACCGCGCCGACATTCTGGAGGTCCTTTCGGCGAGCAGCGACCGTCAGGCGCCGGCCTGCGCGCATTTCGGGGCCTGCGGGGGGTGTCAGCTCCAGCATTGGCGCGACGCGTCGGTGCTCGCCTGGAAGCGCGAGCAGGTGATCAAGGCCTTCGCCCGGCGTGGGCTCGAGACGCCAGTCGATCCGATCATCGACGCCACTGCGGGCGGGCGCCGTCGCGCGGCCTTCCATGCGGCGCGGTCGTCGAAGGGTGTGCGTTTCGGGTTCATGGCGCGCGGCTCGGCGCGGTTGCTGGCGGTTTCGGAATGTCCGGCCTTGGCGCCGGCGCTCGAGGCTGCGTTGCCGGCTTTACGGGAAATCGCCGCGCTGTTTGCGCCAGCGCGCGGCGAGATCACCATGCCGACGCTGCTTTCAGATTCTGGTCTCGACGTTTCGATCAAGGGCGCCGGCCAGGCGAGCGACATGGATGCTGCGTTGTTCGAGCGGGTCGTTGTGCTCCTCGACAAGTTTGATATCGCCCGGCTTTCGTTGACCGACGAGACGATCCTGTCGCGGCGCACGCCTGTCGTCAGCATTGGCCGGGCGCGGGTGACGCCGCCGCCGGCGGCGTTCCTGCAGGCCACTAAGGCCGGCGAAGAGGCGCTGACGTCCATCGCGCTCGCCGCGGTCGCCGGCGCGCGTCGCACCGCAGACCTGTTCTGCGGGCTCGGCACTTTTGCGCTGCGTCTGGCGGAAACGAGCGAGGTGCTCGCTGTCGAGGGCGACGTCGCCATGCTCGCGGCGCTGTCGGCCGCCGCCGACGGGACGGGCGGTGCGCTGAAGACGATTACGACGCAACGCCGCGATTTGTTGCGCACGCCGATTTCAGCGCTGGAGCTCAAGCACTGCGACGCGATCGTGTTCGACCCGCCGCGCTCGGGCGCCCGCCAGCAGGCCGAACAGATCGCGCGTTCCAAAGCCGAGCGCGTCGCCGCGGTCGCCTGCGATCCCGCGACTTTGGCGCGCGACGTGCGCGTGCTCGTTGATGCCGGGTTCAGGCTCGTGCGCGTGACGCCGATCGACCAGTTCCGCTGGTCGCCGCACGTGGAAATTGTCGCCGCGCTCGAGCGGTGAATCTCACAGGGGGAAATATGTCGAATGCCGCCATCCTCGGGCAGGAACTCGTTCTGCCGTCCGAAAAGATCCGCAACCGGATCGTCAAAGCCGCGATGACCGAGGGGCTCGCCGACGCCGACGGTCGCGCGACGGCCGCCTTGGAGCGACTTTACCGGACCTGGGGCGACGGCGGCGCGGGGCTTCTGATCAGCGGCAACGTCATCGTCGACGCCGCGCACCGCGAGAAGCCGGGCAATGTGGTGATCGCCGCAGAGCCGGACGCGGAGGCGCGCGCCGCGCTCTCGCGCTGGACCGCCGCTGCGCGCGCCGGCGGCGCGGGCTTCTGGATGCAGATCAGCCATGCCGGGCGTCAAACGCCGGCGCTCGTCAATCCGACGCCGAAGGCGCCGTCGCCCATCGCGGTGGCTCTGCCCGGCAATCGGTTCGGCCGCCCGGTGGCGCTCACCGAGCCGGAAATTCTCGACCTGATCCAGCGGTTCGCCCGCGCCGCGCGCGTCGCCCGCGAGACCGGGTTCACGGGCGCGCAGATCCACGCCGCACACGGCTACCTCGTCTCGGAATTCCTCTCCCCGCGGGCCAATCAGCGCACCGACGCCTGGGGCGGATCGCTCGAAAACCGAGCGCGTTTCCTGCTCGAGATCGTCAAGGCGTCGCGCGCGGCTACCGGTCCGGACTTCACCTTGTCGGTGAAGCTCAACAGCGCCGACTTCCAGAAGGGCGGCTTCGCGCCGGAGGAGAGCCTGATCGTCGCCGACCAGTTGGCGGCGGCGGGGATCGACGTAATCGAAATCTCCGGCGGCAATTATGAGCAGCCGCGGATGGCCGATCTGGAGGGCGCGGAAAAGCCCGACCTGACGGGCCTGCCGAAATCGACCGCGGCGCGGGAAGCCTATTTCCTCGATTTCGCGATCGAGATGCGCAAGCGCGTCAAGGTCGCGTTGATGGTGACCGGCGGGTTTCGGACCGCGGCGGCGATGGCGTCGGCGGTGCGCGACGACGGCGTGGCGCTGATCGGGCTTGGCCGGCCGATGGTCGTGGACGCCGACGTGCCGCGCAAACTACTCACCGGGGCGGCAGAGCTCACGCGATGGGAGAACATCCTGCGCCTCGGCCCCGGCCTGTTCGGGCCGAAGTCGCCGATCATGCTGATCAAGGCGGTCAACGGGTTTGGCGCGATGTCCTGGTACTACCAGCAGATTCGCCGTCTCGGCGCGGGCGGGGTTCCCGACGAGAAGCTCGGCTTGCTGGCGGCGCTAGGGGCGGAAGAGAAGGCCCAGAAAGCCCTGCTCGGATAATCCGGGTCAGGACCGTCCGAGGTCCTCTTTCAAGGCCGCGTCGATCAGCTTCAGGTCGGCGTCCAGCCCTCTGAGGTCGTCGTCGGCGAGCTTGCCGGCGAAATGCTGAAAGGCCGCCTCCATTTTGGCGAGCACGTCCTGGATTGCGGCGAGGCGCTCGGCGTCGGGCGCCTTGCGGCTGCGCAGGTCGAGATAGGCGGCGGCGATCTCGGCGGTGCGCGGCAGATAATAGGTCAGCAGGCGCTGCACGGCGGCGAGGCGCTCCGGTTCGGCCTCAACGGCCGCGACGACCTCGGCGGCGATGGCGCGGATCGCATCCAGCCGATCGCGGACGGCGTTCTTCGGTGCTGCTTCAATCACCCCAGCAAGCGTGTCGAGCGCCGGTCGGGCATCGGCCATGACGGCGTCGAGCACAGCGCGCTGGCCCGACGCGAGGCGCAGCGCGGCGATGCGCGGCGCGGGCTTTTGCACGGCGGCGAACAACGCAAGCCCAGCGAACACGAGCGCGGCGGCGATCAGACCGACCCAAAGCGGCTGGGCCAGGAGAAGGACGATGGCAGGCAGCACAATTGCCGCCGCGAGCGCCGCAAGCGCGTAACGCAGGCCGAGCCCGCGGGTGTCGGGAGCAGTTTCGCGCGCCATGATGGTCGAGACTTACCCGCTGAAGCGCGTATCGGTAAGGGCGGCGCGCAATTCGCCGGTCAGTTGTTCGAGGCGGACTTCGACCTCGGCGCGCGTGCGGCGGCCATTTTCCTGGATCTCGATCACCGATTGCATGGTCTCGATCAGGTCTGCGTTGGTCTTTTCGAGCGTTTCGAGATCGACGATGCCGCGCTGGCTCGCCTCCTCGATCTCGACCGCCTGGCCTTTCATCATGTCGGACGTCTGGCGCAGCATCTGGTTGGTCGCGTCGCTGACCGTCTTTTGCAGGTCGAGCGCATCCTTTTGGCGCTGCAGGCCAAGCAAGAGGACCATCTTCTGCTTCCACAGCGGGATGGTGAGGCGCGTCGAGGCCTGCAATTGCTCCATCAAAGTCTCGTCGCTCGCCTGGACGATGCGGATCTGGGGCAATTGCTGGATGCCGATTTGGCGCGCCTGCTGCAGGTAGAAGACCCGCTTTTCGAGCCGGTCGAGCGCCTGGGCGGCGTCCTGGTATTCCTGCGCCTCCATCAGGCCGCCGCCTTGACCGCCCGCTGCGGCGGCGGTTTCGGCGCGGGCCTTGAGCGCGGGGAGTTCTTTGGCGCTGAACTCGGCCGCGAACGCCTTGCCGGCTTCGATGTAGGTCTCGAGATCGCGGATCCCCTGCTTGGTCTCGTCGTGGAGATCGTCGAGCATGGCGATGTCGCGCCGCAGCGTTTCGCGGCGGCGGTCGAGTTCGATGGCCACGGCGTCGATCTGGCCGGCGACGTCGTCGAACCTGGCTTTGAACTTCTCGATCTGCGCCCGGGCGCCGCCGAACAGCTTGGTGAAAAAGCCTTCCTTCTCGAGAGCGGCCGGATCGATCTGGCGCGCCTTGAGGATGATGTCGGTGAGGAGCTTGCCGGTCTCGCCGAGGTCCTTGTTGCGCGTCTGGGCGAGGATGCGATCGGCGAAGCCGGTCACGGAGCGCTGGGCGCGGTCGCCGAACGTGGAGATTTTCGACCGGTCGTCGAGTTGGATCTCAGCACGGATGCGGGCGACGGCGCCGGCGTCGACGGCGGTTTCCGCCGCTGCGGACGTTGAACCAGGCGCGGTGGAGGCGGGCGGTTCTGAACTCGATTGCGACAATGGGCGCTCTCCCAGCAATCGTCCCTATTAGCACGAGATTTGGCCAGAACGAGGCGCGGTTATGGCGACGGCGCGCCGGAAAGCCCTGAGCCGCGGGTGAAAATCGCCGTCGACAGGAGGCGGTCGTCGCGGGCGTGCGGGAGGCACATTTCGCCGCTTTCCCAGGTCCCGGCCGCCCCGAACGCATCGCGTGCGGCGCTCGCGAGCGACAAAGCGGAAAGCCGGACGGCGTAGAGCGTGGCGATGACGAACCCGCCGGGCGCGAGGATGGCGGCGCAGGCGTCGAGCAACTCGCCCAGCCCTTCCTCAAGACGCCAGATCTCCCCGTTCGGTCCGCGGCCATATTTCGGCGGGTCGAGGATGATGCCGTCGTAGCGGCGCCCGCGCCGGCCTTCGCGCTTCACGAACGTGAGCGCATCGTCGGCGATCCAGCGGATCGGCGCCTCGGCGAGCCCGGCTTCGATCTGATTGTCGCGGGCCATGCCGATCGCCTTCTTGGAGGCGTCCACATGCGTCGTGCGCGCGCCCGCAGCGGCGCACGCCAGCGAGGCGAGGCCGGTATAGCCGAACAGGTTCAAAACCTCGGCCTGCGGAGCGCCAGGCGCGCGGGCGGCGAGGCGGCTCTTCGCGAAGCGCCAATGCACGCTGTGCTCGGGAAAAAAGGCCAGATGCCGAAAGGGCGTCGGCCGCGACAGGAACTTGAGCCCCGCCCAAGCCATCGGCCAACGCTCCGGAAGCGGACGATTGAAACGCCAACGACCGGCGTCCTCATCGTCGCCGGATTGGCCGGCGAAGATGGCGTCGGCGCCGTCCCAGCGCGCCGGATCGAGACGCGGACGCCAGAGCGCCTGCGGCTCGGGGCGCACGAAGGTGTAGCCGCCGGCGCGCTCGAGCTTGCGGCCGTCGCCGCTGTCGAGCAGCGCGTAATCGGCCCAATCGTCCGCGACCAGGAGGGAGAGCTCAGTCATGCGCGCCTTCATAGCCCTGTCGGCGCCAGACGTCGTACAGCATGATCGCCGTCGCGGCCGCCAGATTGAGGCTGTCGGCGCGACCGCGCATCGGGATCTTCACCAGCGCGTCGCAGGCCTCTTCGAGCGCCGGCGGCAGACCGGATTGCTCGTTGCCCATAAGCACGACGGTCGGGCGCGCGCCGCCGGCTCCGTCATGGCGCGCGCGGGCCTTGAGGGAGGTTCCGACGAGATCAAGGCCGCCGGCGCGGCGCCAGACGTCGAACGCTGTGAAGTCCGTGCGCACCACCGGCACGGCGAACAGGCTGCCCATTGTGGCGCGGACAGCCTCCACGGAGAACGGGTCGCAGGTTTGGCCCAGAAGGATGATGGCCCCGGCGCCAACGGCGTCGGCGGTGCGCCAGATCGTTCCCAGATTGCCGGGGTCGCGCACGCCTTCCAAGGCCACAAACAGGCGCGCCCGGTTTGGGGAGATATCGGCAAGGGCGTTTGCAAACGGCCGATAGGCCGCGATCAAGGTCTGTGGATTATCGCGTTTGGCGATCTGTTCCAGGATGGCGGGCGTGGTCTCGACGCATTTGACGCCGGCCGCGCCAGCGCGCTCGAGCAGGTCGCGCGTTTGGGCCCGTTCGAGCGCGGCGGGGCCGATAACCATGAATTCCGGCCAATATCCGAGGTCTGCGCCTTCGCCGGCCAAGCGTGCGCCTTCGGCCAAGAAAAGCCCACTTTCCTGGCGCCCTTTCCGGGTATGAAGACTCTTTAAGGTTTTGACGAGCGGGTTGCTCGCGCTTGTGATTTTGTGAAGCATCAACGCACTGTCGCCGCAGGCGAAAGAGCTTTCCTTTTGGTCCGGCTTTCCGCTCAGGTCTAGCCGTCCGACAAGGCGATCTCCGGATTTGGCGGGGACGCGCGTGGGAGCACCCGATGACGTCCTTGATCTTGGCCTATGTATTTGTGTTCCTTCTCGCGGGCGCGGTGGGGTTTGGATCGGGCTATGCATTGCGCATGACGACCGTCCGGTCGCGCGCGCGACTGATCGAGGCCGACATCGCCGCGTTCAGCCGCCGCCTCGATGAATTGCGCGCCAGACAGGCCGCGGACTGAGCGCCAATGGTCGAGGACCAACCGCCTCTCGCCGTTCCACCCGCAGCCCCGGTCCCGGCGCCTGAGGCGTCGCGCGGCATGGCGATCCAAATCGTCGAAGGCCCGAACGTGAGGTTTGGGGCCGCGATCGCCCTATGGCTCCTCATCGCCACGGCAACCATGTTCGGCGCTCATTCCTGTGCGCCGGCGCGAGTGCAGGCGGAGCTGAAGCAACGCGTAGAGGCAGCGCTGAGCGCCGCCGACGCCGCCTATGTGTCCGTCGAAATGCGCGGTCAGATGGCCGTGCTGAGCGGCGTAGCGCCCTCCCTCGACGCGAAGGAGGCGGCGAGCAATATTGCGCTGAAGGCCGCGGGCTCCGGCGGGCCCTGGGCCGGCGGCGTCTCACGCGTTGAAAACCAGATCATCGTGGCGGCCGTCGTCTCGCCCTATACCTGGAGCGCAACGCGCGAGGCGGGCGGCGTGCGGTTGCGGGGCCATGCCCCGAGCCGCGCGGCGCGAGCGGCGCTGTACGAAAAGGCCAAAGCCGCCTTCACCGAAGTCGCCGACGAAACCGCCGTGGCGCCTGGCGCGCCGGGCGGAGAAATTTGGGGCGCGGTCGCCGCCGACGCCCTCGCCCAGCTCGCGAAGATGTCGACCGGCGCGGTGCGGTTGTCCGATCGCAAACTCACGATCGTCGGCGAGGCCGAACCGGCCGCGGCTGCAATGGTGCGTGTCTTCTATGGCAAGGGCGCGCCGGGCGGCTTCATTCCGCTCGTCGATCTGACTGCGCCCGGCGAAGCCGTGGAGGTGCCCGGCGTCGCGGGCGTCAAGCTGACCGCCAATGCGCCGGCCGCCGCCTGCCAATCCGCCTTCGCGGGGCTGCTCTCTCGCAACGTCATCAATTTCGACACCGGGTCGGCGATGGTGTCCGCCACGAGCCGCCAGATCCTCGATGATCTTGCCCGGGTGGCGCGTCGCTGCGATCAATATTCCGTCGAGATCGCCGGCCATACCGACGATCGCGGCGACCGCGCCGCCAACATGAAGCTGTCGCGCGCGCGCGCCGAGGCCGTGGTTCGCTATCTGATCGATCAGGGCGTCGCGCCCGATCGCCTCGAGGCTGCGGGCTTCGGACCGGACCGCCCGCGCAGCTCCAACCGCTCCCCCGCCGGGCAGGCGCAGAACCGTCGCATCGAATTCACCGTGAAGAGCTGACCCATGGCATATCTCCTCGCGCATCTGGCCTGGCCTCTCATCCTCCTCGCGCTCGCCGGCGGCGCAGCGGGATGGTTCTGGCACGCGATCCGCACTGAAGCCGCGCTGCGCGATCGCGATCGCACACGCGCCGAAGTGCGCGCCGCGATGTTCGCCGCACAGGATGCCTTGCGCCCCCTGGAGGGCGACGAAGCCGATTGGGCGCGCCGCCTCAATGGGATGGAGCGCGATCTCGTCGATGCGCGCCGTCGCGCCGCCGAATTCGAAGCGCTCGCCGCCGAGCGCGATGGGCGCGTCGCCGAATTGCGCGGCGCCTTGGTCGAGGCCGACGCGCATCGCGCGCGGGTCGCTGATCTGGAGGTGCAGCTCGCCGCTGTTCCCGCGCCGGTCGACGTCGCGAGCTACGAGGCGCGGATCGCCGCCCTTGAAACGGAACGCGATGCGGCCCTGGCGCGCGCGCCGGAGTCTGCCGTCGAACCCGTCGCGGCCTTGCGCACCCAATATCTTGAACAGCGCGTGCATTGGGCCGAGCGCGGTCGCAGCGCCGCCGAGGTTGAGGGCAAGGCCGCCGAAAGCGAACAGGACAAAGCGCTCGCCGCCGCAAACGCCGAACTCGCCGACCTGCGCGCGCGCCTGGCGACGGCGCCGAATGCAGCGGCCGAGGACGAACTCAACGTCCTGCGTTGGCAAACGCGCTATCTCGATGGCCGCGTGCGGTTTCTCGAACAGAACGCCCCCGCTCCGGCGGCGGCCGCGGCCATAGCCGTCGAAGATCCAGAAGAGGCCGCGCGCGCCAAGTGGCGGATGCGCTATCTGACCTCTCGGATCGCTTATCTTGAAGGCCGCGAGAAGGAGCTTTCCGCGGCGCCCAAGGTCGCGATCGATCCGAACCTCGTCGCCGGGCTGCAAAACGAAATCCTCCGCATCCGGCACGCCTATGGCCAACTGCAGACGCATGCCCAGGCCGCCGTCGCGGCGGCGAACGAGCGTCAGGATCGCATCGTTGCGCTGGAGCGCGACCTCAACGCCGCTCTGGAAATGGCGGCGGAGGCCGATGGCCTGCGCGTCAAGCTGAAGGCGTTCGAAGAGGCGCAGGCCTCAGCCGTCGATCCGGCTGACCTGACGCGGCTGCGCTGGACGGCGCGCTATCTCGACGCGCGCGTGCGTTGGCTTGAGGCGCGCCTCGCCGAAGTCGCGGTTGCGCCAAAGCCGGCCGAGACCGCACCGCCCGCGCCGGAACCGGTTGCGGCCGAGCCGGAGCCCGAGCCGGAGCCCTCCCGCGCCGCGCCGCAGCCGCTCGCTGAAATGCCTGCGCCTGTCCAGGCGCCGGTCTTCGAGACGGAGCGTCCGGCCGATCGGCGCGCGCCGACGCCGCCGCCGCCGGAGCCGCGTTATGTGTGGCGCCGCGTGCGCGTCGCCGACGAGCCAGCGCCCGCACCGCGTGAGCGCGCGGTGTGGCGTCGCGCTGCTGACGAACCCGCAGAGCCGGTAGAGCGTCCGCGCGCGGCGCCTGCGCCCGTACGCGCGCCGCGGCCTGCGCCGCTCAACATGCCGACGATCGCGGATCGTCCGCCCGGACTGCCGGCGCCGCGCGGCGGCGCGCCCGACGATCTGCGCATGATCGCCGGCGTCGGCCCCAAGATCGAAAGCACGCTCAATTCGCTCGGGATCTATCATTTCGATCAGATCGCGGCCTGGACCCCGGCTCAGATCAGCTGGATCGACCAGTATCTGTCGTTCCGCGGGCGGGTGACGCGCGAAGATTGGATCGATCAGGCGCGGTCCCTGGCGCGCGGCGAAGAGACCGACGGCAAGCGCCGTTACCTCCAGGGCGAGCATGTCTGAGACGGACGCATTCGTCCCGCAATTCGCGTTCGATGTGACCGCCGGGCCCGAGCACATCGATGCGCTCGGACATGTGAACCACAAGGTCTATGTCGCCTGGGCGGAAGAGGCCGGCGTTCGCCACTGGCGGGCGGCCGCGAGCGCCGAGGACTACGCGCGCTGGATCTGGGTCGCATCGCGCCTCGAAGTCGATTTCCTGCGCGAGACCCTGGAGGGCGAGCGCCTGCGCGTCGAAACGCGCGTGACGGCGCCGCGCGGCGCGCGGTTTGATCGGCACGTGCGCATCCTCGGGAGCGACGGAAAAGCGAAGGCGAACGCGGTCTATACCTGGGCGCTGATCGACGCCGCGACGCGGCGGCCGATCCGGGTGCCGCCAGCACTCGCCGCCAAGTTCGCGCAGGTCTGATCAGAACAGGCGGGCGCCGTTGGGCACCGTGCGATCGGGCGAAAACAGGACGACTTCGCCCGCATCGCCGGGAAAGCCGAGCGTCAAAACCTCCGACATGAACTTGCCGATTTGGCGGGGCGGGAAATTGACCACCGCCGCGACCTGACGGCCGATCAGGGTCGAGGGATCATAGTGCGCGATCTGCGCGCTCGAGCGTTTGACGCCAATCGCGCCGCCGAAATCGATGCTGAGCTTGAGGCTCGGCTTGCGCGCTTCGGGATAGGGCTCGGCGGCGATAATTGTCCCCATGCGGATGTCGACCTTGAGGAAATCGTCGAAACCGATGGGGTCCGCCGGCGGCGCGGCGGGATCGTGCGTCATGTGCATCAATGGCCTCCCAGGAAGAGCGCGGCGAGATCATCGGCCGCGGCGCTCGCCGGCGTTCGGCCGGCGGCGACTTCGCCTTCCAGACCGGGCAGGCGCGAAGCCACGCCCGGATGGGCGCGGAACGCCGCGCCCATCTGTTCGCGGATGAGATCGTGCATCCAGCGCACCTGCTGACCGGCGCGTCGCGCTGCGCGTTCGCCGACGGCTTCAAGCGCGCGGCGTTGGTCCTGGATCGTCGTCCACAGGGCGTCGAGGCCCGTCCCGGTTGCGCCTGAGGCTGCAAGCACGGGCGGCGACCAGGCCGCGCTCGCCGGCGCCAGAATGTGCAGCGCGTCTGCGTAGGTGCGCACGGCGCGTTCAGCGGCTTTCGGATCAATGTCGGCCTTGTTGACGACGATGGCGTCGGCGACTTCGAGCAGACCCTTCTTGATGCCCTGCAATTCGTCGCCGGCGTTTGGCAGCATCAGGGCGATGAAGATGTCGACCATGTCGGCGACGACCGTCTCGGATTGGCCGACGCCGACCGTCTCGACGATCACCACGTCGAAGCCCGCCGCCTCGCACAGGAGCATGGTCTCACGCGTCTTGCGCGCGACGCCGCCGAGCGTTGCGCCCGCCGGGGATGGGCGGATGAAGGCGTACGGGTGTACGGACAATTGGGCCATGCGCGTCTTGTCGCCGAGAATAGAGCCGCCCGAGCGCTGCGATGTCGGATCGACGGCGAGGACGGCGACCTTGCGGCCAAGGTTTGCGAGCATCAGGCCGAAGCTCTCGATCGTCGTCGATTTGCCGACGCCGGGAACACCGGTCAGCCCGATGCGGTCGGCCCCGCCGGTCGCTGGCATCAGGCGCTCCAGCAACGCCCGCGCCGCCCGCGCATGGTCGGCGCGTTTGGATTCCACCAGTGTGATGGCGCGTGCAAGGCTTGCGCGGTCGCCGGCGCGCACGCCCCGTTCGAGCGCATCGATGTCTGGACCGGGCGTCATGTCAGGCGGTGAAGGCGTGGGTCGCGAGGCCGGCGCGGCGCGACCAGGCGTGCAGGAGAAAGCCCGGCGGTCCTTCGATCCGGGCGGTTTGTTCGCCGTCGAAACGCGACTGAAACGGCCGCGCCGTTGAAGGGCATGCGATCGCGTCAGCGTGCGCGACGCGGCCCAAGATCACGCGATGAACATGGCCGAAGACGATGCGTCGGACCTGTGGATGGCGGGCGATCACCGCCTCGAAAAGATCGGCGCCGCCCAGGCCGACCTCATCGGACGTGGTGTAGGTTGAAAACGGCGGATGATGCAGAGCAACGAGGGTCGGCGCGTCGGAATGGTCGTTCAACGTTTCGTTCAGCCACTCGGCGTGCTCCGGCATGAAGAGGCCGCCGGCAAGGCCGGGCATGGTCTGATCCACCGCCACAATCCGCAGCGGCAGATGATCCAGCGCCCAGCACAGCGGCGGGCTTTCGGGCAGGTAGGCGTGGTCGGGGAAGCAGCGGCGGAGCGTCGCCGCATCGTCGTGGTTGCCTGGCAGCAGGAAGACCGGCGCCGGCGCGTCGGCGAGCGCTTCGGCAAGGAGGGCGTATTCGGCGGCCCGGCCGTCGTCCACGAGGTCCCCGGTGGCGATGATCGCGTCCGCGCCCTGCGCGCCAATTGCCGCGAGCGTCCGCTTCAGACGGTCTACGGCGTCTGGATTGCTCGCATCAGCGCGATCGGTGACGTGGCAGTCGGAGATCTGCGCGAGCAGGAAGGGGCGATCGGTCATGCCCGCATGTCGTCACGAGGCGACGTCGCGCACAAGGGCGAGAATGTCCTCGCCATAGCGTTCGATCCGCTTTTCGCCCATGCCGGAGATCCGCGCGAGATCGGCGCGCGAGGCGGGTCGGGCCTCGGCCAGCGCCAGCAATGTGGCGTCCGGGAATACGACATAGGGCGGCGCGCCTTGCGCCGCGGCGGTCTTGCGCCGCCAAGCGCGGAGCTTTCCGAGCAGGCCGTCTTCTTGTGATGGGCCGGACGTGCGGGCGGGCCCCCGCGTTTTCGCCGCCTTTTTGCCCCCGGCGTCGAGCCGTAGGCGAAGAGGGCGTTCCTTACGCAGAAACGCGCGCGCGGCCTCGCCGTCGCCGATCTGCAGGACGGGGCGCATGTCCTCGCCCGCCTCGATGAGCACGCCCTCAATGAGCAGGCTTTCGAACACGGCCCGCCAGCGCGGTTCGGGCACGTCAGCGCCGCAGCCGAATGTGGATTTGTCCGCGTACTGCGCGTCGAGGCCATCGCGCGGCGGCTTGCCGAGGAGATGGTCGACGAGGCGACCGCGACCGACGCGCTGGTCCATGCGCAGGACGGCCGATAGCGCCTTTTGCGCCCATTCGGTCGCGTCGACGCTGGCTGGCGGATCGGTGCAGACGTCGCACGCGCCGCACGGTTCCGGATCGGCCTCGCCGAAATAGCGGCGCACCGCTGCGCGCCTGCAGCTCATACCGTCGAGCAATGCGAAAAGCTGACGCGCCTTCTTCGCCTGCACGGCCTTGACGGCAGGATCGGCGTCGCCTTCGTCCGCGAAGCGCAAGGCCCGGCGCAGATCGCCGGCGCCGAAAAACGTGATGGCCTCGGCCGGCGCGCCATCGCGACCGGCGCGGCCGACCTCCTGCCAATAGGCCTCGATGCTCTTCGGCGCGTCCAGGTGAAGGACGAAGCGCACATCCGGCTTGTCGACGCCCATGCCGAAGGCGATCGTCGCGGCCATCACGACGTCGTCCTCGAGCTGGAACTTGCGTTGACGCTCGGCGCGCACGCTCGGATCGACCCCTGCATGATAGGCGAGCGCCGGCACGCCCGCTTCCATCAGCGCCGCCGCAAGCGTTTCGGTTGCGTCGCGCGTCGCGCAATAGACGATGCCGGACGTCCCCTTCCGCGCCTTGGCGAGATCGACGATGCGCTTCTGCGGCGCGGTTCCTTTGCGCTCCGCGGCCAATGCGAGGTTAGGCCGGTCGAAAGAGGCGACGAAGACTTTCGCGTCCTGCAGGCCAAGCTGAGCCTGGATGTCGCCGCGGGTCTGCGGATCGGCGGTAGCGGTGACGGCGAGGCGCGGGACGCCTGGAAACGCGCCGGCGATGCGGCCGAGCGCGCGATACTCAGGGCGAAAATCATGGCCCCATTGGCTGACGCAGTGCGCTTCGTCGATCGCGACCAGGGCAAGGTGGGCGTCGTCGAGCATCTGCATCGTTGAAGGCGTCAACAGCCGCTCGGGCGAAACGTAGAGAAGGTCGAGGCGGCCCTCGCGAAAGGCGTCAAGCGCCTGGGCGCGCTCATTCGGGTCGAGGCTCGAATCCAGGCGCGCGGCTGCGACTCCGGCCTGCCGCAGAGCGGCCACCTGGTCCTGCATGAGCGCGATCAAGGGCGAGACGACGATCGCCACGCCGGGGCGCAGTAGAGCGGGGATCTGGTAGCACAGGCTCTTGCCGCCGCCGGTCGGCAGGATGGCGATGGCGTCGCGGCCGGCCAGCACTTCGCGAATGACGTCAGACTGCAAGCCGCGGAAGTCGGCATGGCCGAATACGCGCTTGAGCGTCTCGCGCGCGGCGTCGAGCGCGTCTGCTCCGTCCAAACCTGGGGTGCGAATCGCTGCGGCCTTCACGCAGCGAGGTTAACACGTCAGCCGAGACGAACGGCAGTTCCCGTGCACGCCACCATCATCATCGTGCCCTGGCTGACGCCGCCCTCGTAGACGACCGAGACGCCGACGATCGCGTCGGCCCCGAGCCTGCGGGCTTCATCTTCCATTTCGCGCAAAGCGGTCTGGCGGCCTTCGCGGAAAACCTCCTCATAGGAGCCCGAGCGGCCGCCGATGACGTCGCGCAGGCCGGCGAAGAGATCGCGGAAAATGTTGGCGCCGATCACGGCCTCGCCCGACACGACAGCGAGATAGTCCTTCACCGGTCGGCCCTCGACCGTCCCGGTCGTCGTGATGATCATGTGTCCGTTCCTCCAGAACGGCCATTAGCTGGGGAGGCGCGATGCGGCCTTCAACGCCCCTCCGTTCGGATTGCGCTCTGGAGCAGCGTCGACCGATGCACGCCGCCGCCGGTTTCACGCCTTCGCCATGATTCCGCGCCGCTGTGGGCGCCATGCTCACGTATTCGCCTTGACCTTCGGGCGCCAGCGTCGCTAGCGGGACGCCTAGACCGCGTTG
Organism: Caulobacterales bacterium; assembly: GCA_049317545.1. Classification (GTDB taxonomy): domain Bacteria; phylum Pseudomonadota; class Alphaproteobacteria; order Caulobacterales; family Aquidulcibacteraceae; genus REEB506. The sequence goes on from JBMOIB010000014.1 coordinate 22,769, forward strand.
GAGACGTTATGAGAACCCTGATCGCCGCTTTGGGCCTTGGCCTTGCGCTTGCAGCGCCCGTTGCGGCTGCGCCGGCGCCTGCCCAGACGATTTCGATCTCCTATGGCATCCACGGCATGGGCATGACGGTCGGCCGCGCCGATTACGAATTCTCGTTCGCCGATCAAGCCTATCAGGGGCGCTCGACGCGGCGCGCCACCGGCTTTGCGCGCAGCATGCTCGGCTCAAGCCAGGACTTCACCTATTCCGTAGCCGGAGCCTTAGTGGGCGCCGACAAGCTCCAGCCGACCGCCTATCAACACCAGGGCGGCAAGAACGGCCGGGTCGTCCGCGTGCAGTTCACGCCAGCCACGGCCGTCACCACCGCAACGCCGCCGATGGGCATGGGCAATCCGGCGGCGACCGAGGCCCAGAAGGTCGGCGTGATCGATCAGGTCTCGCTGATCGCGCAAATGATGGTCGTCAGCGGCGATCCGTGCGCGCAAACGCTGAAGATATACATGGATGGCCGCGCGCGGTTCGATCTGACGCTGACGCCGGACGGACGTGAGCGTGTGTCGGTCGGCGAGTATCGCGGCCACGCGCAGCGCTGCGCCGTGCGCATGGTTCCCCTGGCGGGCTTTTCAGACCCGCAGGAAGAAGCGCGGCTCAAGTTCCTCTTTGCGCCGATCGGGGGCTATTACGCGCCGGTGCTGGTGGAAATGCCGACCGACTCGATCGGCACGATCCGCTTGCAGGCGACCAGCGTCAAAGTCAGCCAGCCGCGTTCAGCGCCGGGAGCGCCACAACTGGCGCCCGCCGCCGCGAATGGGACGCGCTAGAGCGCGTCAGGCCGCGGCGAGGCGGCCCTGGTCGAACGTCTGAAGAGAGAGCCAGGCCCACAAGAAGAGCCGCCAATCCTTGCGTCCGGCGCGGTGATCGCGCCACGCCGCCGCCGTCCAATCCATGCGCACGCCTTCCACAGGCGCAAGCGGCGCATCGGTGGGAAACGTGCGCAGCCAACTCGCCGTCGGGATGCCGAAGCCCTTCTTGGGGCGGCGCACGATCGCATCCGGCACGAGACCCTCCATGGCTTTGCGCAGGAGGTATTTCTTCTGGCCGTTGCGGAACTTCCACTGGTGCGGAAGACGCTGGCAGAAAGCCGCAAGGTCGTTGTCCAGGAAGGCGGCGCGGGATTCGAGCGAACTCATCATCGTCGCGCGGTCGACTTTCTGGAGAATCCCGTCCGGTAGATAGAAGCTCGTGTAGAAGCCGAGCGTGCGGTCGACGAGCGAGGCCTTCGGATCGCGCCGCCATTCGGTGAGCGCCTCGGAATAGAGGTCCTCCGGGTCCAGCGGATCTTCGAACGCCGCGCCGATGTCGCCCGGATCGAGCGGCCCGAGCCAGACGGGGTTCCACAATTCCGGCGGCCAGCTGAGCCCGGCGAGCGTGCGCCGCAGCTTGAAATCGAGGCTCATGTTGCGTGTGGAAATCGGCGCCGCCGACATTACGCGCCGCGCCAGCCAATGGATCGGCGGCGGCACGAGCTCGCGATAGATTTGCGCAGGCGCCAACGCCTGGAACGGGTCATAGCCCGCGAACAATTCGTCGCCGCCGTCGCCGGAGAGCGCCACCGTCACCCGCTCGCGCGCCAAGGCCCCGACAAGGTAGGTGGGCAGGATGGAGGCGTCGCCCATCGGTTCGTCGAGACGCGCAAGGACCGGAAGCGCCATGCCGCGCGCCGCGTCGAGATCGAGCTTGCGCACCACGTTCTGCGCGCCGATCGCGGCGGCGACCGAGCGGGCGTGATCGGACTCGTCATACGAGGCCTCGGTGAAGCCGATCGTGAAGGTCTGCAATTCCGCTGGGTCGCGCACGCGGGCGGCGGCGGCGAGCACGGCGCTCGAATCGATTCCGCCGCTGAGGAAGAAGCCAAGCGGCACGTCGGCCGCGAGCCGGCGCTCGACGGCGCGGAAGACGAGCGCGCGCAGTTCCTCAACGAGGTCTTCCTCGCGGCGATGAAGCCAGGAGTCGTCCGTCTCGAGCGTAAAGCGCCAGTAGGGCTTCACTGCAATCGCACCGGATGCGAGATCGAGCGTCAACGTCGATCCGCCGGGGAGCTTCCTGCAGTCGCGGAAGATCGCGTTGGGGGCCGGCAGGAAGCCGTGGGCCATGAGTTTTTGCAGGCTGCGAACGTCCAGGCGAGCGCTGAAGCGGCTGTGACGTGCGATGGCGGAAAGTTCGCTGGCGAAGGCGAACAGGCCGTTCTGCTGGGCGTAGTAGAGAGGCTTCTCGCCGAACCGGTCGCGCGCGATGAAGAGCCGCTCGCGCACGCGATCGTAGATGCAGAAGGCGAACATGCCGTTCAGGCGCAGCGGCAGATCTTCGCCCCATTCGGCGTAGCCGTGCAGCAGAACTTCCGTGTCCGAATGATCCGTCGCGAAGCGCCGTCCGCGCAGCTCAAGTTCGGCGCGCAATTCGACGAAATTGTAGATCTCGCCGTTGAAGATCACGCCAAGCGCGCCGTCCGCCGTCCACATGGGCTGCGCGCCGCCCTCTACGTCGATCACGGCAAGGCGGCGGTGACCCAGGAACAGCGCTCGGCTCTCGTCGCTGAAAAAGCCCTCGCCGTCAGGCCCGCGGTGGGCGAGCGCGCCGGTCATCCGCGCGATGTCGGCCCGGTCGCCGGGACCGACGAAACCCGCGATCCCGCACATCAGGCCGCCGGCTCGACGTTAAACGTGCGGCGCACCAGATAGGGCCGCACGCTTTGGGATTCGAAATAGGTGCGCATGAGGATTTCCGCGAGCAGCCCCATCAGCACGCTCATGCAGCCGATCAGGAAGAGCATGGCGGCGAGCAATGGCAACGGCGTGAGAATGAGGCTCGTGCCCGCAAAGAACTTGAGGCCGAGCGCCCAGCCGAGCACGACGAACGACAGCGCCAGCGCCGCCATGCCGAACCCGCCGAACACATAGATCGGCTTGACGAGATAGCTCTCGAAGAACTTCAGCACGGTGAGATCGAGCAGCACCTTGAAGATGCGGTTGAGGCCGTACTTGGAATAGCCGAACTGCCGCGCGGCGTGGCCGACGGGAATTTCCACGACCTTCGCGCCCATCCAACTGGCGTAAACTGGGATGAAGCGGTGCATCTCGCCATAGAGGCGCACGCCCGCCAGCGCTTCGCGGCGATAGGCCTTCAGGGTGCAGCCGTAATCGTGGAGGTTCACGCCGGAGAGGCGCGAAATAAGGCCATTTGCGATGCGGCTCGGCAGGTTTCGGCGCAACGCGGCGTCCTGGCGGTTCTTGCGCCAGCCGGAGACGACGTCGTAGCCCTCATCCAGCTTTGCGAGCAGGTTCGGGATGTCGGCGGGATCGTTCTGCAGGTCGGCGTCTAGCGTGACGATGACATCGCCGCGCGCGAAGTCGAAGCCGGCCATAAGCGCGGCCGTCTGTCCGTAATTGCGGCGGAAGTCGATCACGCGCAGCTCTGGATTGGCGGCGGCGAGAGTGCGCAATACGTCGATCGAACGATCCGTGCTGCCGTCGTTGACGGCGATGATCTCGAACGTTTTGCCCAGCGGCCGCAGGACAGCGAACAGCCGCTCGAACAGCGACGGCAGGCTTTCCTCTTCCTCGTAAATGGGCAGCACGACGGTCAGCGCCGGCGGGCGCGTTGCCGGGTTTAGGTCAGATTGGATCATATTTGATCTCTTTCAGCCGGATCGGGAACACCGGATTGAGCACGGGCCCGGTCGGACGCGCGAGGCGGTAGACGGTGAAGACGTCGAGCTTGGCGCCTTTGGCGGTGCGCGTCAGCGTTTCGAGGCGGTCGACCTCGGCGAAGCGCTGGCGCAGCAATTCTTCAAGGCGTCCGCCGCCGGGCGTGCGCGCAACGAGGATCATCGGGCCATCGAAAGCGTCGGCCGGCACGGGCGGTTCGTTCGTCCAGCGCACACGCTCGGTGATCTGGTGCACGCCGACCCCGGCCGGGAGGTAGTGCCACATGAGAACAGTCGTCGAATAATCTGGCGCGAGAACGGTCTTGGCGCCGACTTGCACGCGCAGCGCGTCGATCCGGGCGGCGACCGGCGTCATGCCGGTGCTGAGCTCGCGCAGGAACGGATCGCCGCGTCCCAGAGGCATGACGTAGAACAGGCCCTGCGCGCAAACGAGGGCGGTGACGGCGAGGGTGAACGGCGCGGCGGCGCGCGTCGCGGCGCGCGCCCAGCCAGCGACCGCGCCAGCGTTCCCGCGGCCGAACCGCCATCCAAGCGCCGCCGCGCACGCAGCCGCCGGATAAACTGCAAACGGCCAATTGCCCTGAACCCGTTCGTGTACGGAGTGCCAGAGGAAGTAGATGAGCAGCGGCAGCGTCAGGCAGGCGAGCAGCGTGCGCGCGCTCGGTGCTGTTGGCGCCTCGGGGGGGCGCGCGAGGCCGAAAACGGCGAGCAGGAACAGCGGCGGCGTCATCAGGCCGATTTGCGAAGCCAGAAACTCCAACGTGAACTTGAGCTGGATGTCGTGCACAACGACGCGGCTCGCCTGATAGGCGAACGACGCCCATTCGCGTTCTGCGTTCCAGGCCAGCACCGGGACGAACAGAGCGATCGACAGGACGCCGCCAAGGTAGGGCCACGGATTGAGAAGCCAGCGGCGATGCGTGGGCGACAGCGCAAGCCACATCACGATGCCAGCCCCAAGGAACACCGTCGTGTACTTGGCGTACATGCCGACGGCCACGGCGACGCCGACCGCGAGCCACCATGTTCCGCGCTGCGCATCGACCGCGCGCGCCGCCGCCCACAGGACGCCGGCGCTGGTCATGAGGATCACGCTGTCCGACGTCGCGAAGATCGAGCCGAACATGGCCGCGAGCGTCAGATTGAAGAAGAGCGCCGCGGTCCGTCCGACGGCCTCGTCACGGCCGAGCAGCGCACCGGCCCGCCATACCGCCCAGGTCGCAGGCAGGGCCGCGAGAATGGCGCATACCCGAGCGCCGAGCGGCGTATCGCCGAACACGGTCGTGCCGATCCGGATGAACAGCGGGTTCGCCATCGGATGGTCGAGGTAGGCGACGGCGAGGTGCTTCGAATAGCGCAGGTAAAGAAGTTCGTCGGCGGCGAGCGGCGTGTTCGCGGCCAGGATCAGCCGCACCACGGTTAATCCGAGGATCGCAGCGATCGTCAGGACCGCTGGGTTCGACAGCGTGCGGGCGGGCTGGGGAGAAGCAAAGGTCATCGCGAGCAGGTTCCGGGCGAGCGCAGCCTTGCGACGCTGCGCGATGCAATCAGGTTCGCCAAAGACGCGCTCTCTATTCGCCAGACGCGCCTCGCGCCAGCGCCTTCGCCAGCGTCCGGGCGGATCGGCGTGCTCCCCTACCAGTCGGGCCGGGCCGCCGCCAGCGGCGTCTACGGTTGGTCATCGGGCTTGGCCTGGCGAAGCCGGAAGGCGAAGCCCGGCCGCAGCCGCGGCCAGCGCCGCCAAGGCGAACGCCGCCGTGGCGGCCTTCAGCGCGTACTCACCCAGATCGGCAAGGGAGAGCAGGACGGCTGCGCAGGCGCCGCCGAAAATGAGCTGCGAGACGCGCCGCCCAATCTGCGGGGCGAATGCGCAGGTTGCTGCAGCCAAGGTCACGAGCCCTGGCCCGAGCAGCAGAAGGTCGATCTGCATCAGACGGGGCGTGGCCAACGCCGCAGCCGTCATGCCCAACCAGATGCGCGGTTCGACGTCGAGCTTTGCGCGATCGGCGGCGATCATCGCGGCCCCGACCATCGCCGCGGCGAACCCGGCCGCGGCCAGTCCGAGAATTGCCGTTGGCGGAGAGAAGCCCAGGCCGAAAATCCATCCGAACAGGCCTTCGCCCGGCGCGACCTCGAGCGCCATGCGCGAAGCGGCCGTCAGCCAGTCCGACAACATGGCCTGATCGCCGAGGCGCATCGCCGCGGCGAAAATGCCGATCCCGATGATCGCGCCGAGGGCGGAATACGCCGCGCGTCGCGTCAGCGAGCCGCCGAGCGCAATGGGGATCAAGGCGAGGTACGTCAGTTGGAACGGCTTAATCGCGCCGGCGAGCGCCACAATCGCGATGAATACGAGCGGGCGCTTCGACATTTGCAGGGCGGCGAGCGCGACCAAAGCGGCGATCGGAATGGCGATGTTGCCGACGTCGATGGCGCTGCCCGTGATGAGGGCGAGGAAGGGCGCGCGCTCGATCGGTCGGCCGGGCGTCGCTTTGCGCAGGAAGACGAGCCAGCCGATCAGGGCCACCGTAGCGAGGTAGGCGATGAGGTAGATCGATCGCATCGCGTCGGGACCGACGGCGCGCAGCGCCGCGCCGGCCGCGTCGGCGACCCAGGGCAGATAGACGAACGGCTGCGCGTGCATCCCTGGGCAGCCGAAATCGGCCGCATAGGGCGAAAGCCCCGCGTTGACCCGCTCGCCGGCGCAGGCGATCGACTCATATTCGGCGAAAAAGGCGCGGCCCTTTACGAGGCGCCCGATGACGCCGCTCAAACAGGGCGCTGCGAAGACAAGAACGGCTAGAGGCGCCCAGCGCGACCGCTCGGCCCAAGCTCGCCAATGCGCAAACGCGTCGCTCACCTTAACTCCCGCGCCTCCTCTCGGCGTGCTGCGCGTGCCGTCAGGCGGCGTGGCCCAAGCGTGCGCCAAGCGTCGCAAGCAGGTCCTGGGCGGCGTCGGCGATCACGGTGCCGGGCGGATAGACGGCGCTGGCGCCCATCTGCTTCAGCGTCGGCACGTCGTCCGGCGGAATGACGCCGCCGACGATGATCATGATGTCGCTGCGGCCTTCCTTGGAGAGCGCCTCGCGCAGCGCGGGAACCAGGGTCAAATGTCCGGCTGCGAGCGAGGAGACGCCGACGACGTGGACGTCGTTCTCGACGGCCTGGCGCGCCACCTCGTCCGGCGTCTGGAACAGCGGGCCGATGTCGACGTCGAAGCCGAGATCGGCGAACGCCGACGCGATCACTTTCTGACCGCGGTCGTGGCCGTCCTGGCCCATCTTCGCCACTAGGATCCGCGGGCGGCGGCCTTCGGCCTCTTCGAACGCCGCCGTCATGGCGCGGGTCTTTGCGAGCGCGGATTCGCCGGCCTGCATGGCTTCCTTCCCGTAGACGCCCTGGATCGATTGGATGCGCGCCTGATGCCGGCCAAACACTTTCTCCAGCGCGAAGGAGATTTCGCCCACGGTCGCCTTGGCGCGCGCGGCGTCGACGGCGAGCGCAAGCAGATTGCCGCCGCCCGCGGCCGCGGCGGTCAGCGCGTCGAGCTTGGAAGCGACGTCGGCTTCGTTGCGCTCGCTGCGCAGGCGCTTCAATTTGTCGATCTGCAGGGTCCGGACGGTCGCGTTGTCGACCTTGAGGACAGGCACGTCCTCTCTTTCGGTGAGCCGGAACTTATTGACGCCGACGACCGTCTGCACGCCGGTGTCGATGCGCGCCTGCGTGCGGGCGGCGGCTTCTTCGATGCGCAGCTTCGGCAGGCCCTGTTCGATGGCCTTGGCCATGCCGCCGAGGCTTTCCACTTCGTCGATGTGCGTCAGCGCCCGGGCGGCGAGATCGGCGGTGAGACGCTCAACGTAGTAGGAGCCGCCCCACGGATCGACCGGGCGCGTCACGCCGCCTTCGTTCTGGAGGAAGATCTGCGTGTTGCGGGCGATGCGCGCGGAGAAGTCCGTCGGCAGAGCGAGCGCCTCGTCGAGCGAATTGGTGTGCAGCGACTGGGTGTGGCCATAAGCAGCCGCCATCGCCTCGACGCAGGTGCGCACGGCGTTGTTGAACACGTCCTGCGCGGTGAGCGACCAGCCCGAGGTCTGCGAATGCGTGCGCAGCGCGAGCGAGCGGTCGTCCTGCGGTGCGAATGCCTTGACGAGCTTCGCCCACAACAGACGCGCGGCGCGCATCTTCGCGATCTCCATGAAGGGGTTCATGCCGATCGCCCAGAAGAACGAGAGGCGCGGCGCGAAGGCGTCGATCGTGAGGCCCGCGGCGAGGCCGGCGCGGATGTAATCGACGCCGTCGGCGAGCGTGTAGGCGAGTTCGAGGTCGGCCGTCGCTCCGGCCTCCTGCATGTGATAGCCGCTGATCGAAATCGAATTGAACTTCGGCATGTTCGCGGCGGTGTAGGCGAAAATGTCGGAGATGATCCGCATCGAGGGCGATGGCGGATAAATGTACGTGTTGCGGACCATGAACTCCTTGAGGATGTCGTTCTGGATGGTCCCGGAGAGCTTGGCCGGCGCAACGCCCTGTTCCTCGGCCGCAACGATGTAGAGCGCCAGGATCGGCAGTACGGCGCCGTTCATGGTCATCGACACGCTCATCTGGTCGAGCGGGATGCCGGCGAACAAGGTGCGCATGTCGTAGATCGAATCGATCGCAACCCCCGCCATGCCGACGTCGCCCAAGACGCGCGGATGGTCGCTGTCGTAGCCGCGGTGCGTGGCGAGATCGAACGCAACAGAGAGGCCTTTTTGGCCGCCGGCCAGGTTGCGGCGGTAGAAGGCGTTGGAATCCTCGGCGGTTGAAAAGCCCGCATACTGACGAATGGTCCAGGGCTGCTGGACGTACATCGTCGGATAGGGGCCGCGGCCGAACGGCGGGAGACCCGGCAGGCCGTCGAGATGGTCGAGACCGGCGCGATCGGCGGCGTTGTAGATCGTCTTGATTGCAACGCCTTCGGGCGAAAGCCAGGCGTCGCTAGTGGGTTTCGGGGCGGGCCCGGCCTTGGCGACGTCGAACTCGACCTTGGAGAAATCAGGAAGGCGGCTCATGACGACGACCCCGCATGGCTTTGGACGGCCAAGGTTCCAGAGATTTGCCGCCAGCGATTAATCGCCGCGGAGATGCGCTTCACCGACGACTTTGCGCGGCGGTTGAAAATGAAGGCGGCGAACAGCAGCGCGAAGCCGAGTAGCGTCACCGGGAGCCGGGCCGCGGCGGGGATTTGCGCCCAATTCAACAGGGCTGATATCCAGGCGGTATAAAAGCCGGCGGCGATCGCCAGGATCAAGTCGACGGCATCAACGGCGGGACGACGCACCGCGCTCAGCACCGCGAGCGCCGCTTCCCCGTCCGCATAGATTCGCGTGGTCTCGAGAACGTGCAGCGCGGCCTCCTGTTCGGGGGTCAGCTTGGATTCGGGTTTCGACATCAGCGTACGCCCAGCGCGGCGTGCAGGGTCGCGAGCGCCTCTGTCGCGTCCTGGCCCGCATAGATGAACTGGTCGAAGCCTTTGGCGCGGACGGCCTGCTCGTCGGCCGGCTTGCCGGCGTGGATGAGCCAGGCGCAGCCTGCCGCCTTGAGCGCTGCGGCGGCGTCGAGGCTCTCGACGGCATAGCGCGTGTCGGATCCGTTGAGCACCGCGACCGCTAGGCCGCTCGCCTTGAAAGCCGCAGCCATCGCGGCATGGTCAGCGTAAGGAGCATCCGCGCCGTGCGCCGCGACGCCGCCGGCGGCGAACAGGTTCTGGGCGAAATTGGCGCGCGGGGAGAATTCCGCGAGCGGCCCGAGATTGGCGAAGAAAACCGTCGGGCGCTGGGGCGCGGCGTCGGCGCGGTCCCGCAGCGCTTCGAATGGAGCCGCCCAGCGGATCGGCGCCAGCGGTCTGGCGATCGTGGGGCGTTCCTTGCGCACGGCCAGTTCGCTCGGGCGGGGCTGTGCTGCGCCAAGGGGCGGTTCGCGTTCGTCGATCTGCGGAAAGTCGGTGACGCCCGTGATCGTCTCGCGACGCGTGGCGAACGCCTTGGCGCGCCGGGTTCGGATGATTTCGATCTCGGCGACGAGCGCGCCGCTTTCGAGTGTGGCGACGATGCCGCCCTGCGCTTCAAGGCCCTGGAATTCGGCCCAGGCGGTCTGCGCCAGATCCTTGGTCATGGCCTCGACGAACCAGGAGCCGCCAGCGGGATCGATGACGTGACCCAGGCGGCATTCCTCCATGAGGATGATCTGCGTGTTGCGCGCGATCCGGCGCGAGAAGTCCGACGACGGACCCAGCGCATCGGTCATCGGGCGCACGCCGATCGCCTCGGCGCCGCCGACGACCGCAGCGAACGTCGCGGCCGTGGTGCGCAGAATGTTCGTCCAAGGATCACGCCGCGTCATCATCCGGCGCGAAGTGGTGGCGGTGACATGCGCTGCGCGGTCAGCGGGCGCAGCGCCCGCCGCTTCCATGACGCGGGCCCAGGCGAGACGGAGCGCGCGCAGTTTGGCGGCTTCCACGAGGACGTCTGGACCGACGGCGAGGGTAAAGGCGATCGCAGAATTGGCGGTGGCGAGCGAGAGGCCGGCCTCGGTGAGGGCCCTCAAATAGGCGACGCCAGCTGAGAGCGCTGTGGCGATTTCCTGGGCTTCCGATCCGCCGGCCTCGTGAACCGGGCGCGCGTCGGCGCGCACATAGCGGGCGGTGGAGAAATGGTCCGGCCATGCGCGGGCGAAAGCGGCGGCGGCGGCGATCTCGCCCTTCGCCATCCGGCCTGTGCGCATCAGGGCGCCGATCGGATCGACATTGAACGACGGCGGCGCAGCCGCCGCGCCTGCGTCCTTGAGATAGGCCGCGAGAAGTTCGGCGACTTCGAGCCCGTCCTCGCCCGCGTCGAGCGCGATCGGGGCGAGATTGACGAACACCCCATCGAGCGCGCGCGCCACATCATTGCGGTCGCGCAGGGCGACGCCCTCGACGCCTGTGGGGTCCACGACGAACTCGATCGAGGTGGCTCCGCCGACCAGTTCGGCGAGCGCCTCTGCATTTGCGCCGGCCGGATCGGGGTTGGCGACGATCTGGCGGATGCGCCAGGGCTCGAATGGGTCGAGCGTCGCTTGCGCGCCGCGCACGAAAGGCGCCTGGCCGGGGGCTCCGAACGGCTCGGCCGCCGCGGCGAAGTCGGTCTCGCGGTAGAGCGGCTGGATGCGCAGGTCATCGGCGGTGCGCTTGATCAGGCGGTCCCAGGGTGCGCCGGCGAGGGCCTTCTCGGCGAGCGCGCGCCAACGGGATTCATCGGCGTCGGGGAAATCGCCCGCGAGGGCGGTGGACAAGGTCGTCATGGCCGCGACATGAGCCGCGCCCCGCCCCCGCCGTCAAGCGCTGCAACGGCGCCGTTCGCGGGCGTCATAGGCTTCGATCCGATCTTCTGCGCCGCGATGAACGACGCGCCCCGCTAACGGGCGTTTGCAAGTCGAGGCGACGGCGCTAGGTTTCCTCTTACGCTCACGGAAGGGCGTCCAATCATACGAGGAACCGCCATGGCGCTGCCGCCCGTCCTGCAAAACCTTCGCATCCCGGTCGTCGGCTCGCCGCTGTTCATCATTTCGAACCCTGATCTGGTGATCGCCCAGTGCAAGGCGGGGGTGGTCGGTTCCTTCCCGTCGCTCAACGCGCGGCCGGCGCCGGCGCTTGAGGATTGGCTGCAACGCATCAAAGACGAACTCGCCGCCCACGACGAGGCGCATCCCGAGCGGCCGTCGGCGCCCTTCGCCGTCAACCAGATCGTCCACAAGTCGAACGACCGCCTTCAGCACGACGTCGAAATGTGCGTGAAATACAAGGTTCCGGTCGTCATCACGTCGCTTGGGGCCCAGCCCTGGCTGAATGACGCCATCCATTCCTACGGCGGCGTCGTCCTGCACGACATCATCAACATCGCCCACGCCAAGAAGGCGCTCGAGAAAGGCGCTGATGGCCTGATCGCGGTGTGCGCGGGGGCCGGCGGCCACGCCGGCGCCTTGTCGCCGTTCGCATTAATCCAAGAAATCCGCGACTTCTTCGATGGGCCGTTGCTGCTGTCGGGCTCGATCGCTTCGGGCGGCGCCGTTCTCGCCGCCCAGGCCATGGGCGCCGACCTCGCCTATATCGGCTCGGCGTTCATCGCCACGACGGAAGCCAACGCCGACCAGCGCTACAAGGACATGATCGTCGCCAGCGGCGGCGAGGACATCATCTATTCGAACCTCTTCACGGGGGTGCATGGCAATTACCTCAGGCCGTCGGTCGTCGCCGCCGGCCTCGACCCGGATAACCTCCCCGAGAGCGACCCGTCGAAGATGAATTTCGGCTCCGGCGGCAACACCGACGCCAAGGCCTGGAAGGACATCTGGGGCTGCGGGCAGGGCATTGGCGCGGTCAAGGAAGTGCTCAGCGCGGGTGGTCTCGTTGATCGTTTGGAGCGCGAGTATCTCGCCGCCAAAGCGCGCGTCGCCGGCGGCGCGCCAGCCCGCGTTGCGGCCGAATAGTCAGCGCTTCGACCTGACGCAGGTTCGCCTTGTGAGCGGCTGACCAGTCGGATATTCGCCTCATTGTGGAAGCCTTATGGTGAACGCCGCTGGCGGTCGCCGCATGCCCGTTTGGCGACATTGGTCCGGTGCGGATCTGCAGCAAGAAGGGGGACGAGATGACCGATTTCGACGTGTTCCTGCGCGTAGCGCCTGAAAAGAAAATGGAAGTCAAAGTCGATGACCTGTTCGGCGATTTTCGCCGCGCTAAGGCGACCGACTGGACGATCCCGCAGGCTTTCGTCTGCCTGCTCGCCGCCGCAGCCGCGGCCGACAACGTCCTCGCGGCCGAAGAAGCCGCCGAGATGGATGCGCTCTACAAGCGGTCGCGCACGCTGAAGCTTTTGCCGCCGAAGGACCTGATGACTGTGAAGTCGGAAGTCGCCTACCGGCTGAAGGACCGCCAGAACGCCGTCCAGGAAGCCTGCGAAACCCTGCCCGACGACATGCGCCTCCCGGTGTTCGCCCATTGCCTCGACATCATCTTGTCGGACGGTGATCTCGTTCCCTCGGAAAGCGATTTCCTGAAGCGCATCGTTGGCTTCATGGGCCTCGACCCGGTGAAGGTCCAAGACATCGTCAAGATACTCTACCAGAAGAACATGTACTGAGCGCGCGCGGCGCCCGGTCGCCTGTGCGACCCGGCGCGCCGCGCAGCGGCGGCCAGCGTTGACGCGCCGGCCCGAGCCCATCTCAACCTAAGGCTTGAAGAGAGCGCGCGTCCCCCAAGGGCGCGCGCTCTTTTCCAATGGTGAGCCCGCCGGGATTCGAACCCGGGACCCTCTGATTAAAAGTCAGA